>JBCCBI010000084.1:0-15323 GCA_039034155.1 Deinococcota bacterium
ATGCGTGTGTGATTGACTCGAGCCCCATCAGCAGTTACCGGATTTTGCGCGAAAAATTTCATTCTGGTGTGCAAGGACCGTGGTGGTTGGGTTATCAAAATTCAACGGTAGATGATGCTATTGACACCATCGCCAAAACCACGCAGGAAGCTGACAAACAAGCGCTCTATAGTCACATCCAACAGCAGATTGTTCGTGATGCACCGTGGCTTTTTTTGTACAGTCCTATGCGCCACTGGGGCATGCGCAGTAATATTTTTTGGCAGCCAACTGTAGACGGGCTGATGGTCTTTTGAGGTCATACTAAGATCATCAAAGTACCGTCTGTGATGATCTTTCAAGGACTCATCCAAGGTCCAACTAAGACGGCTCAATAAGGTGTTGATAGACTCACGACACTGTCGATAATACGCCGTCATTGACTGCTGGCAATGGTACGATAGACCTTGCATGACAGCCATCTACCAACAAGCGCGGCCTATCACCTTTGCCCAAGTTATTGGGCAAGATCACGTCAAAGATGTGCTCAAATTGGCACTGTCCAAAAACCGTATTGGGCACGCCTATTTGTTTAGTGGTCCGCGCGGCGTGGGCAAAACAACCACGGCACGGCTCCTGGCGATGGCCGTCAACTGCGAGCGCGCCCACGAAACCACGCCACCTTGTGGTGAGTGTGAGTCGTGTATGGCCGTGCGCCAAGCGAGCCACCCGGATGTGATTGAGCTAGATGCTGCCAGCAACAACTCCGTAGATGATATTCGCGAACTGCGTGAGAAGGTGAACCTAAGCGCTATTCGTGGCGGCAAGCGGGTGTGGATTTTGGATGAAGCCCACATGCTCACCAAGTCTGCGGCTAATGCGCTCCTTAAGACGCTCGAGGAACCCCCCAGCAACCTCGTGTTCATTCTGGCGACAACCGAACCAGAAAAACTGCCGCCCACCATTTTGTCACGTTGCCAGCACTTTCGCTTTCGGCGCTTAAGTGATGCTGAAATTGAGAGCAAACTTGTGCATTTGTGTGAGCTGGCGGGGGTAGAAGCTGAAGCTAGCGCGCTAAGTCTGGTTGCACGCGCGGCAGATGGTGCCATGCGCGACGCCGAATCGTTGCTCGAGCGCCTCCTGGTATCCGGTCAAGCAATCACCTATCAAGACGCTGAAACGGCCCTAGGACTTCCTCCCCAAGAACGCTTGCAAACGCTAGCTAAGGCGCTTGTGGAGGGCCAGTTAAACGCCCTTTTTGAGGCTGCCGCTGAACTTTATCGCGCTGGCTTTGCACCACGTAGTTTAGCTGAACGGCTCATCATGACACTGCGAGACGCCCTTTATGCCAACCTCGGCATGGACGGCTACAGCTTTAGGCTACCGCTAGACGAACCCACTATGTTGCGACTCATTCACGCGCTAGACGATGAAACCGAGCGTTTTGTGCGTTACAACGACTTGTTTTCGTTAGAAGTTGCGTTGATTAAAGGGCACAACGCTCTAATTGGGAACGTTCCTAGTGAGGCTGTTTTTGTAGGAGACACGGCAGCTCATGTCGTACAAAACGCGCCTACCCCACAACCTCAACCCAGTAATGCACTACCTGACTTTAATCCCCATGCAGACCCACAAAACGGTGCACCTTCTGCTAAGCCTCAAGCTTCTAGACCTCAACCTACAAAGTCTCAAGCTCCCAAGCCTCAATCTTCACCATCTAGGCAGATGCCTGCACCACCCTCAACCCCATCAGCATCACCTCAAGGAAATAGAGAGCAGGCTACACGCACCAACGTGCCAGCCAACCTCAACTGGAACACCATTCAGGCGAAAGCTGGGGTGCGCCTGAAAGCGTTTATTAAACCTGCTGAGGCCGAAATTGACGGGAGCAAGCTGACGCTCATCTTTGACGACCGCCACAAGTTTCACTTTGAGCAGCTTAAAAAGTACGGCGAGAGTTTAGCTGAGTTGGTGACAGGCTTGTACGGTGAAACTAGCATCGACATTCGCGGGCCCGGACAAGCGCTACGGCTTAGCGCGCCGGCCGCTAGCTCAGAAAGTTCGGTACAGCCAAAAAAGATGTAGCGGCCCGCGCCGCAGGCACAACATCAGCAACTAACAGTGTGCATAATACTCAGCCTAGTGCCGAGGCAGCTCGAGCCACACCATCACCTGTAGCATCCACACAAACATCATCCTCACAGACAGCTCAAACACCATCACCTCAAACACCATCACCTCAAATAGAGGCATCAACAGCATCAGGCGCTGAAACATCCGCACCTCAACCCTCACCTGAACCAGATGATGCTTTGACCGCGCAAGCCTCACAAAGCCCAGCGGTCATGTCGCAACCCGAAGCTGACATCACCCAGCCGGATGCCACTAAGCCGAATGCCACTAAGCCAGATGCCGCCACCGTTACAACTTCTGAGGTAGCACCCGTTGCGCAAGCTGAACCCCAGCAAACTAAACCAACGCAAGCTGGAGCACCGCAAGCATCAGCCTATTACGATGAAGAATTGCCAGCAGATTTTTGGAACCGCGAAGGTGCATCCTATGGCGAGGGGCAAAGTGTTCCACTGGATGGCGGCGTTGATGAGGTAGCAGAAGCTCTACCGCGAGGTCTAGCGCGAGAAGGGGCATCTCCTGCGGGTGAGCCAGTCCAAGAACTGCGCAGTAATCCAACCTACGTCACCATGACCGAACTGTTTCCGGGCAAAATTGTCGCGTGGCACGACGATAAACAAAAAGCTGACGCGAGTAATTCAAATGACGATTCAGAGGTAATAGCTAACCCAGACGAAACGCTCGAGCCAGACCCTGAATCAGATGATGACGATTAGGTCTTTCTAAGCAACAGCAACGCTCAAAACGGCAATAACGCGGTAAAGTACGAAGATAGAGACAAGACCTTTAACAGCAATTAACACTAGTTAATATCAGTTAATACCAGTTAGTACCAGTTAACATCAAGGAGTTTGAACCATGAACATGCAAAAACTAATGAAAGAAGCCCAAAAAGCCCAACGCAAAATGGCTGAAGTGCAAGAACGCCTGGCCGAGATGACCGTGGAAGGAACCGCCGGCGGCGGTATGGTCACAGCTACCGCTACCGGCGACGGCAACATTAGCGCCGTAAAAATTGACCCCAGTGTGGTGGATGCAGATGAAATTGAGTTGCTCGAGGACCTCGTTATGGCAGCAGTCAACGAAGCCCAACGCAACGCCAAAGAACTACAAGAGCGCGAACTGGGTTCTGTGATGGGTGGCATGGGCGGTATGGGCGGCCTCGGCGGGATGTTCTAATACCGATTCCGATTGACTACTTCGTAAACCCTCTACGGGATTTACTACGTTCCCATCGGAACCGGTAGTTGTTTCTACACGTTCCACGTGGGTTAATTCGTCAACGAATTAACCGGAAAGGGTCTAAGCTGACCGCGTGAAGTATCCTCAAGCCCTTATTGAACTTATTCGCGAGTTAGGTAAACTTCCGGGCGTTGGTCCCAAAAGTGCTCAGCGCCTTGCGTTTTACTTGTTTAATTCGCCAGATGATGACGTAGAAACGCTCGCCAAAGCGCTCCTAGCTGCCAAAGCCAACCTCAAATACTGCCCGATCTGTTTTAACATTATGGACAGTAACAGCGAGGTGTGTAGTATTTGCTCAGATATACAGCGCAACCAAAAAATCATCTGCGTGGTCGAACAACCTGCGGACGTGCTCGCCATTGAGCGTTCTGGTGAGTACAACGGGTTGTATCACGTCTTGCAGGGCGCGCTGAGTCCTATGAACGGCGTGGGACCCGATCAGCTCACGGTAAACGCACTTATGGCGCGCATTGAACCAATTGAGGAAGTAGTACTAGCAACATCTACGACCGTTGAAGGTGAGGCTACGGCGATGTACGTTGCTAAGTTACTAACTGAACAAGGCAAGATGACCTCCCGAATTGCCTACGGCTTACCTGTTGGGGGTGACCTCGAGTACGCCGATGAGGTGACGTTGGGGCGAGCGATTGCCAATCGGCGGGCGATTTAGTAGCTACGCTGTCCAAGACACCTTGTGTTTAGCAATAACCTATGATGTTCATCTTGGTGCAACTAATTGCCAAACCTCAGCGACGTTAACACAGTTGTTTTTGGCAAACAAACGAAGCATGGCGGTATTATCTACACTTGTTTACCCTCGGTAAAGCTCAACATGTTGCTGGATAGCCCACATGAGATGCCTGTGTAAGCGCGTCCCCCACCCTTGCCGCCTAAATTCCGGTAAGACACCTATGACGGTCATCGTACCGATGTCCTCGTAGTCGACCACGCCAACAGCTACAGGCTCAGCCGCTTGATACAAATAAACAACTTCCCCCACTGTGTTATTTTCAAAGAAAGCTGCTATCTCATCCTCAAAAGGTTTAAGCTTTTGCACGCTCGCATCAGCCGACCATATAGGCTTGTAAAAGTTCGCAAAGTCAGTGCTTTGCAAATGCTTCAAGGGAAATGACCGCGCGGCAACATCGGCTTGTAAATCTTTGCGTTCAGCTAGCGGCGTGTCAAAGCCCAGCACATGCGTTTCGACCGTCCAACCTTGGTGCAAAGCTACACCGCTAATGTCTTTGGCGCGGGCAGTAAGGTAATTTCCAGTCGTGTAATTTAGGGTGACAGGGTTATCTTCTTCAGATAGTTGTTTAGCAAGCTCAAGTAGCGCGGTACTGTCCTGCTCACTAATATCTGGGGGTGTCACCAAGCTATAGATGGGACGGGGTGTGCGAAACCGTGTAAGTTTTGCTAGGGCAGTTTTGTCTTTTGTAAAAAGCCACCGTCTCCCAAAATCGTAGTTACCTTCAGCAACTTTTGTTAAGGCTTTTTGATAAGCTGCGTCTGCCTTCGGATTTCTTAGGCTGATAAATGCTTTGAGTGTTTCTGCTGTAACGTTTTCAAGTTTGTAAGATGAAGCTGTTTTGATGCGACTTCCTTTCACGACAACTCGGGTTGTGCGGTGGATTACAACAGGTTACTAGACACCACCTTCGCATCTAACAATGACTGGTCATCCTCAGTTATAGCTGTGAGTAAGTTAGGTACAAATACCTGTGTGAGTTGTTGCTGCGTCTCTAAACTCACCAAGCCCAGGTTGAGCCGGCATCCCACAGCATGAGCGTAGCGCGTGAGTACCTCGAGCGACAAGGTTATGCCTTCACTACTTTCAATCTGTGAGATACGCGAACGACTCACCCCCATTTTGTCAGCTACTTGTTGCTGACTCAACCCGCGCTGCTCACGTACAGCACGTAAAGACGCACCTATTTCTTCGGCTCCAGCGGCGTGATACAAAGCTGCATAGTCAGGGTCTTGTAAAAATGTTTGGGTAAGTTCGCTCGAGCGTTTTAAGGGTCGCTTTGACATAACAATATCCTCAAAAACAATGACTTGAGTTAGCTTAGCAAAAATGTCAAAGGTGAAAGCACTAAAAAAAGTACCTCACCCCCACCGACCCCACCACCGTCACAGGTTCTGGTCCAATCAGCGTGGTGATACTGGCGGTAAACTGGTCTTCAAACCCAAGGTTGCTATAAATGACGCTAAATTGACCTCGAGTTGCATCATCATCAAAAAAGGTTGCCCCACTAACAGTTACACTGTGTTCGTTATCAATAAGCCAGTCAAGTTGTCCGAGGACTGCCGGGCGTGGGTCGGTTACTGTGGTATCACTGCTAGCGTCATCTGCACCATCAAATTTCACGCTGCCTAAGCCGGGGACTAAGTAGGCAAGTTCCACCGTCCAGCTGCCAAACGCCGGGTTACCTGTTGCGCCAAAACTAGCACGTAGGTCGCTGCTATCAAGTAACCACCAGGCTTCACCGTAAACCACAATATCCTCGAGCAACCAGATGCCTTCCAGCACACCGCTACCACCTGCACCAAAAATTGGTTCACCTGCGTAGACCCCAAACGCTTCTAGCTCAAAATTACCAAAACTGCGCCGGGCGCTCGCAAAGCCGCCAAGTTCGTCGCTGCTGCCGTCATAGAGACCGTCATAAAAAAGGCCGCCGCGCAGTCGCCAGTCACCTGTAAAGTAGCTTGTTCGTGCACCCAGTAAACCGCGTCGCAAGCTGCCTTCTAGAATAGGCTCGAGGTTCAGGGGTACACTTAACCTCGCGTATTCCAAGGGGAGGCGCTCGAGCCCCGCACTCACATCAAATGCACCAAGGGTCGTAAACCCGTACACCTCGGTTAAGCCCAGATGTGCCCGCACAAAGTCTCGCTCGGTAGCACCATCTTCATTTACAATTTCAGCATTAGAAAACACAATCCGTGGCGCAGTTACCGCTGTAAGTTGCACATCGCTAGCACCAATATCAAGGGTGCTGTCCAGCTCTAAACGCCCGTCCAGCGTCCAAGCTTGTTGCTGTGAGTCTCGATTGAGGATAGTTTCAAACTGCGCGCCAAGTTCACCTCTATAGTTAATGCCTAGCGCGTCCAAAGCATCCACTAAAGGGTTTTGTGCGCTGGAGAAACTTACGAAGAGCATTAGCAGCAAGATTCTGAAAAGATAGTTGCCTGTCATAAGCTTGCCTGTCTTTCTAAATAACTTCTTAAAATAATGTGCCCAACGCGTTAGGTTGATACTGCCCGCTAACGCGTTGGGCTCAAGTGATGTTTAAGCTACCCCGCTTGCAACAAGTTCGGGTTCAGCTTTAGGACTATCTTCGCCGACAATTTTGCCGTCTTCAACGCGGACGATGCGCTTGACATGGGCGAGCAAGCGGGGGTCGTGGGTGCTGAACAAGAAAGTCACACCTTGCTGCTCGTTGAGGCGTTTCATGTGCTCAATGAGCGCCAGACCCGTGGTGCTGTCGAGGTTGGCGGTGGGTTCATCTGCCAAAATGACGCTGGGGTTGGAAGCAAGCGCGCGGGCTACCGCCACACGTTGTTGCTGCCCACCGGAAAGTTGATTGGGGCGGCGGCTAGCGTACTGGTCCATGTCCAGCACGGTGAGCGCTTCCATCGCTTTGGCTTCACGTTCTTTTTTGGGAACACCTTGGAGTTCTAAAACAAACGCGGCGTTCTCGAGCGCATTGAGTACCGGAATTAAGTTATAGGCTTGAAACACAAACCCAAAATTAGCAAGCCGCAAGTTGGCGAGTTGGGCTACAGTCAAGGTATCGATGCGCTCACCTTCTAAATACACTTCGCCTTGGCTGGGTTTGTCTAATCCAGCAAGGAGGTGGAGTAAGGTGCTTTTACCACTACCAGAAGGTCCGGCGATGGCCGTAAATTCACCCTCGGTAACATCTAGATCAACACCACGCAGGGCATAGGTTTCAACCTCACCGACGCGGTAGGTTTTCTCGAGCTGCTTGGCTTGTAATAACACTGACATGACACATGTCCTCTCAAAATTAGTAAGTTAAAGTGACTAAGCTGCGCTAAACCGCATAGCCTCAACGGGTTCCAAGCGGGCAGCCGTAAACGCGGGGAACAGGGCGGCTAAAATGCCAGTTAGCACTGTAAACACCACGGTTATAATAATTTGGTCTGGGCTAATCGACGCATACAAGGTAGCAGGTAGCCCGTATTCCACAAACAGTTCTTCCATACCGGGAAACGTAAAGCCTTGGGACATGCGCCACAGCGACACCATGCCTAACACGCCGCCAACGCTCGCACCAACTGCACAGATAAACAAACTTTCACCGAGCATCATGCGGACGACATTGCGGCGCTTAGTACCCAGGGCAATCATCACGCCAAACTCTTTGATGCGTTCCATGACACTCAGGTAGACGGTGTTCATCACCAAAAGCCCAGCTAGCACAAAAAATAGCCCAGTAATCACGGTGGTGATGCCTTCTGCACTGGCGAGATAACTAGAGATACTCGGATCAACTTCACGCCACAGCTCAACCTCGAGCGCATCCACCTCCACACCAGCCTCAGCCAATGTGCCTACAAGCTGGTCACGCGCGGAGTCGAGCATAGGGTCGTCCACAAAGCGGCGCAAGTTGGGAAAGTAAAGCTCAACCCGGCTGGCATCTTCTGGCGCGCCCACGTCTTGGGCAGCTAGCAGCGAACTCACCGCGAAGGTTTCAGCACCTGCAATATTCAAAAGCCCCGTCACCGTAAACGCAGCCGCGCCATAGCCTTCGGTGCCGGGCGCGTACATGTAAACCGTATCCCCTAGTTCAACACCTAGGGCGGTTGCCAACTTATTACCTAGGGCGATGCTCTCTAGGTCACCGGGGGTAGGTAAACTACCTGCCTCGAGGTATTCCTCAGCGTATTGCTCGCGGCCACTGTCTGTTTGGTCGATGCCTTGCAGTACAATACCCCTCGAGCGTCCATCACCTTCGAGCAAGCCAGGTACTTCAAGAGCAGTACTCACCTGTAAATCGCTGATGAGGTTTGTATCAATGTCACTATTAAGACTCGTCACAATACTACTTATCTGCTCGGTTAAGCTGGTAACATCATCTATTAAAAGATCATCAAAGTCACGAATATCGCGGTAGCCTGCCACGCGCAGTTGAATGTGCCCGGCATTTTGGCTGATGCTTTGATACATACCGTTTTGCGACGCGCCCACCATGCCAAAGTAGATCAAGGTGAGGTAAACAACCACGCCAACTGCAAACGCAGTGAGCAAACTGCGCCACTTTTTGCGCCAAATATTACGCCAGGCAAGCAGCCACATCAGTTACAGCCCCGTTCTAGCGCGCGTTCACTAAAACAACTGTCGGGAATGTCGGCATCAAACACAAGGTTATCGTAGCTAAGCGTGGTGGACTCACCTTCTTCGAGGAGGTTACTGATTTCTAAAACTTGCGGAAACGGCAACCCGTCCGGGGTGAGCATGTAGTCACCTAAGTTAATGCGCCGTACGGCTGTCTCACGCTGGTCGTAGTAGAGGTACTCGAGGGGTGCAAAGTCTGCTTTACGCCCGACCATAACCACTTTGCCGTAAGGCGTGGGCGCGTTTGGCATAGGAATCAGCGTGAGTTCAAAGGTATCGGCATCTTGGTTACTAATTTCCGCCGTGTAGTCGTCTTCCATATCCCGCCCAGCGATGTCGTTGTAGTTGAGGTCGGAGCCTAAAAAGCTGTCACTCCGGCCACTTGGTGGCACGCGCAAGGTGCGTCTTAAACGGGGATTGTACAAAAAGAGGTTATTCTCTTCGGTTAAAAACGCTTGCCCAGCATCTCTGGCAGGCTCCACCACCCGAATGAGACTCCGCTCTTCACCGTCACCAACCACGTCAATAATGTACGTATTGGTTTCATCTGGCCGGGTGACGGTCATGTTCATGGTGGCCTGCAAGCTGCCGCCACGCATGTTGTCAAGCAGGTAATCCAGCAGATCATCCGCCGTAAGTTCCTCGGTAAATTCAGCCACAGCAGCAGATGGCGCAGGTGCGTCTTGCGCAAAGCTGCGCACCAACATAACTTGCAAGGTGAGTAACAACATGATGAGCCCAATCATGGCTGCAAACGGCGCTTGGGTCAGCGACAAGGTCACAGAACCAGGGCACTGGTTATCTAAATACTGGTTGTCTAAATTTTGATGATTGTCTAAATCTTGACGTTCTGAACGCGCATCAGCAGAATTGTTAGACCAACGCCCGTCAGTCCCGTAGATATCGGGCAAGGGGTCTTCTTTAGTTACGGTTGTAAGATACTTCGTCATGCTATCTCCTCCTGAGACATGCGAGTGAGTTAAAACCTGATAAGTCACGTCAACGTCATATTGAGGTCGTAAACTTTCCATCATGGCAGTAGCACTGTGAACGGAAAGGGTACTCGTCCTAGTCTGCTTGCCTTAATCTGCTCTCATAGCTTCAGCTGGGTTGAGGGTGGCAACTTTACGGGCGGGGATTAAGAGCGCAAAAATACCTGCAAAGACAACGGTTACGGCAGCATAGAGTGCATGGATAACCTCAAACGAGGTATAAAACTCATCCGAAAAGCCAAACTGGGCAAAACTTTCAAAGGTAGCTTCAAACACGGGGCCCAAAATGTTGACATTGGCAAACAGCGCTGTGAGCCCAAAGCCGATCAGCACACCAACTACCCAACCGCTTACCGTTGCCAGTGAAGCTTCTAGCACTACCATGCGCGCTAGGCGTGGCGGCGAAAAACCAATAGCAGCCATCATGCCAAATTCCCGGGTGCGCTCAATCACACTTACTAGCACTGTGCTAGTAACAGCAAGCGCAGCAAAAATAGCAAAGAGTAAACCAAGCGGAATCATGCTGACACGGTTTTGTTCAACTTCAATGCGTAGTGGCCCAAGCAAGTCCATAATTTCAAAGGCTTGCATGTCAGCAGGTAAAATCTCATTGAGTCTGGTTGCCACAGCCGCTTCTTGACCGCGGGGCACATCTAACGCGATTCCTGTCGCAGTATCTACCCCAGTCAGGCTGCGGGCGTCATCAATGTGAACAAGAATAGTTGATTCATCCACAAAGGTAATGCCAGAATCTAGCAAGCCCACCAAAATAAGCCCAGCACCTTGGGGTCCAGCAGTAGACGACACATCTACTGCAAGGCGTTCGCCAAGGCGCACGTCTAGGTCAGCAGCTAACTCTGTACCCATCGCCACTTCGCCAGTACCTTCGATCATGCGGCCTTCAGCTAAGTAGCCAGGAACCGTACTTACAAGGCCTTCACTAGCAGGATCAATACCGCGCACACTGGCACCTTGGGAGGTGTAGGGCGAGCGTAATAAGGCAGCAAACTCGAGCCGTAGCGTTAGCGCGTTCACCCCACGTGTATTGCGAATGTCTTCAAGTACATCTAACGAACTCAAGGCGTTTTCTGGATCTGGATCTGTAAAATAAGCAGGTGCCATGACCATCGCCGGCGCGCTAAAGATGCGTGCTTGATTGGTGATAATTGACCGTGAAAAGCCTTCGGTAAAGCCCCAAAAAAAGATAATTGAGGCCGTTGCGTAGGCCACCACAATAATCAACAAGGTGGTACGGCGTTTTTGCCGCCACACATTACGCCAGGCAAGCCGGTTTAAGGGTGACGTGTTGGCCGCTTTGTGTGCAGGGTTAGCTGGACGACTAAGTTGACGTGCTGTTGTGTCCATGAGGACTCACTTTCTGACTAAAACTCGACTATCCTAAAACGCGTCTGGTAGGTTGCTTGCGTGAAGGTTTGGATACGCGTTTGTGTGAAAGTTTGCCTAGCTTTGGGGGTTGCTGCCGGAGGTATGTTTTAGCCAAGTTAAGGAGCTTGCCAACCCCTCGAGCTGCCGAGGGTGGGTTTGCCTGATCCGATATCTGGTCTGACATTGCCAAGCGTGCTTCACGTATCTGCCGTCTGCGCTCAGCAGCTTCGTATAAGTCGCTGTAACGGCTGTTGTGTTCAAGAACTAATTCATCTGAAAGGTACATCATTAGGTTCACGTCCTTTGTGGGGGTTGCTCGAGGTTCACCCTAATTGCAGTTCACCCTAATTGCAGTTCACCCTGTTGCAACCATTTAATATCTCTAAGGTAGGCGACCCCTGGGTGACTTGACATCATCCTTTGGGGTGAGTGGGCTTAATAAACGAGGATGACTTAGGATTGTCAACACACAAGCTAGCGTTAGAAACAATCTCTGTGAGTCGTTTGCTAAGGTATTGCTCGGTGGGTGTTGCTCGGGGGGTATTGCTCGGGGGGTATTGCTCGAGGTTGCCAGTCACAGCACCCTGCTTAGCTACAACTCACCTAGCCTAAGTGTGAGGGGGTCATCTCAACAGGGTCTAGGGTGCTGAAGAACATGCATCGGAACATCTACTTAACTCGTTTTTGATGCAGTACTTCAGGTCAGGGGATAGCCCCGACTAGCGAGCTGTGGGTGTCTCGAAATGTGCGTGTAATTTGAAGGATTTTCAACATTACTCCTCATAGCTATCAAGAGATGCAAAAATCTGCTTAGGATCAGTGTTACCAGCTTGCCAATGGCGCAGGAGTAAGTTAAATGAATCTTCCCAAAATCGGTAAAAACTCAAAGCCTCTTCTAGATTGGCTTGGGTAGCAGGACTGCAATCTTGCACAGAGGCTAGCCCTCGTTCCATAAGCTCGCGCAAGGTACGGGTGGCAGCAGCGCGGTCGTACATCGTTTTGTTCCAAGTACCAGGTACAATTTGAAAAAAGTCTTTGCGCTCACCTGGTTTGCTTACTCGCCGTACAAGTTTAATTGTCTCGAGCCGCCGCACCGCACCGCTAATGGATCCCCGACTAGCTTGTAAGGTAGCCGCTAAGTCTTCAGCAGCTTGCTCAGGCGGGTCTGCGACTAGCAGCGCACCCAACAAACGCCCTTCCATACGGGTGAGCCCAAAGGCTTCAAAAATAATGCCCATATCTTCAATAAATTCGGGGCGACTCGTTCTGTCTGCAGACGCTGCTATTAACTTGCTATAAGGATTATCTAAGGTGTCATAAGGATCACTGCTCAAAAAAAGCTCACTTTCATTGCTGTACTTATGTTAGTAAATTCAGAAGTTTCAGTATACATTGAAACTTTAGACCGTAGTTTTGCCTACTATTGTCATCCATCTGACACACCTTATACTAATCTGACACACCTTATACTAAAATTGATTCTCGGGTGTCATAGTCTGAACCGTCTAAGGGTACGCTCCGGCTACGCCGTACTTCGTGAACACAAGCGATTTTGATGCCGCAAAGCGACATCAAAACATCACTTTAGTATTACGCCATCACAGTTGCCCTTTGAAGATAGCAGCACTCATGAAGTCCGCTGAGGCTAATTATCAGCTTGATAGCAGCACTATTTTCAACTATGAACATCAAAAAGATACGTCTCTGAGGCTTTATCTGAATGCAGTTGGCAATCTTGATAGCGCGCCAAAATCTTGTGGTCAAGTTTAGAAAGTGCAAGTGTGTCAATCTCGGTAAGGGGCACATAACGGCTGTCACTGAGGTCTAGCCCTTCATTATCTAGCAAGAAGCTGGATGTCACAATCACTGGGTGAACGCGTATCTTGAAATGTGTATAAGCGTGTTTGACAGACTCGAGAATTGTTCCCTCAGGTTGTGTTTCCGTTAATGGAAAGCCCCACAAACCTTTGAGCATCGTCTTCGTTTTGCCGTCACCTCTGCGCTTGCTAAGTAGTAGCTCATTATCACGAGGTACAAGCCACGCGTAGCGCACCTTTGTCGGGACGTGTTTTTTGGGTTTGGGTTCGGGGAATTGCTGGACGGTGTTGTGTTGATGACCTAAGCACTGCCCCTGCACAGGACAGCGCGCACAGGCAGGTGTTTTGGGTGTGCACACCGTTGCCCCCAGTTCCATCAACGCCTCGTTAAACGCGCCCGCACGTTCAGCAGGTAGGTGAGGCTGTAAATGCTGCGTCACCAGTTTAGGGTCAGGGCCACCGGCTAGCTCAAAAAGCCGCGCTGCGACTCGCTTAATGTTGCCGTCTACCGCGATAGCAGCCTCACCAAAGGCAAGTGAGGCAATCGCCGCTGCTGTGTAGGGGCCAATTCCCGGCAAGGTGATGAGCTGGTCATAGCTGTTGGGCAACGTACCAGCATGTTCTTCGCAAATGACCTTGGCACATGCGTGGATCAGGCGTGCACGGCGGTAGTAGCCAAGCCCTTCCCAAAGTTTGAGCACATCATCTAAGGGTGCAGCAGCGAGGGTATAAACATCTGGAAAGGCACGCTGCCAGCGTTCAAAGTAAGGAATGACTGTGGCAACTTGTGTCTGCTGTAACATCACTTCAGAAATCCACACCCGATACGGCGTGCGTAGGCTGCGCCACGGCAACTCCCGCTGTTCACGGTCAAACCAAGTGAGGAGGTTATGGCTGAGGTCTGTTAGTAGTGGGTCTGTTGACATAGGTGTAAGTATCTTGGGTATAAGTATCTTGCTGGAGCGTCAACAAGCGTGACATAGAAACCTTATCATTGAAGGCTATTGGAGACAGATGACCAGGCAAGGTTATGTCACCTTCATCTCATCTGGTGCATCAAATAAGTTCATAAGATGAGAGATTAAGAAGCTGTGTGCCTCGAGCAAGTCGCAGCTAAATTAGCAGCATTACAAGATATTTGTACTAACCTCGAGATACACTTGTATACAGATGCCCACAACATGTTGTCAATACCCGTAAGTAGACGTTAACACAGCACACGCGTCCATCCGGAGATTCCCTTGCCAGACAGTGAACGCACAATTGGCGAACGCTTTCACACCAGTACTAAGTACCGGCGTGACGGCCGGGTGCTGGTGCGCCAAGAACTTGCAGCTGTCCACAAAGTGTATGCTAACCCGCTCGAGGTCGCCACGTTACCCGTACCTAACCTACGTGATGGCGAAGGGTTGTGGTCGGCACTCGCCAAACCGCGTGAAAGTATTGCCGAAGGCGGGCGCTTAGCTCAACAGGACATCTCCCAGATTCTCTGGGCAGCCGCTGGCTTTACCTACAGCGGGCAGCGCACTCACGTAAGTGCAGCCGTCGCGTCCGGCCTTGAAACCTACGTGATTGTGCAGCAGCTAGATAGTTTTTTCCCCGGCGTCTATCACTACAACATTAAAGATCACAGCCTCGAGTATCTCGTCAATACAGAGCCCAAGCAAGCCTTACAGACCTGCCTTATTGAACCTGCCGACATTGGCCCCTACGCAGTTGTACTCGTGTTTACAGGCTTACCCAAACGCATTGATGACGGTGCCGCCAGCCGGGTCTACCGCTATTTGTACCTGCAAGCCGGTGCCGCCGCCCAAGCAGCCACACTAGCAGCCAACGCACTTGGGCTAGCTTGCTACGTCACCAGCGAATTTTATGATGACGACCTCGCCAACCTCTTACAAGTTGGTGGTAGTTACGAGTTTCCTCTGTGTGCGTTACTTTTGGGCCGCTAACTTGCAGAGCTGATGCTCCAAACTTAACGTTATGGCAACTCTGCAATACCGTGATACCTATGTCGATATAAGGGCAAGATACCCCTGATAAAATCTCCTCAGCCCCCTTTCGCCCTTTCTCTCTTTCCTTAAATACAATGCTCAACAGCACAACACTCAAAAGCACGACACTCAAAAGCACGACACTCTAACGACACAATGTGCCCACGCCATTTATAATGTGCCATTGTGACTGGTCAAAGTCTTTTGGTAGGTCAAAACCTAGCGGGTGAGATTGACGCTGTCTTTGTCTATGGCACCCTAATGCCGGGCAGTAAAAGTGAAAACGTAGCTAAGCAAGCTGGCAAATTTCGTGCTGTAGAGGCATACCTCGAGGGCATGTTGCTCTACCATTTTGAACCGGAAGGTTATCCCGGCATTGTGCCACAAGCTTTAAGCCAACCCACCCAAAAGCCTGATGCCG
>JBCCBI010000085.1:0-15235 GCA_039034155.1 Deinococcota bacterium
ACCCAAGTATCAAGTACCACAACAGCAAGCACCAAAACAGATGATGCCTTAGATGTTCCTGCGCTACCATCGTTTCTCGAGATGGTATATGAACTTACTCAAGGATTACCTGCACAGGTGGCCTTGGTGGTGAGAGCTCTAGAAGCAGGCTTACTGTCGCCTAGTACGTCTGTTCAGCAGCAGCGTCAACGCCTCGAGGAGGTGCTGTCGGGACAATTTATAGGGAGTTTGTTACCCCCTGTCAAAGGGGTGTTTGTCGGCCGTTATAAAGCACTTGACAGGATTAAGCGCTGGTTGCGCCCAGGTGCATTAGTTAGCGTGGTGGGTGCAGACGGCATGGGTAAAAGTCGTTTGGCCTTGCAAGTTGCCAGGGAGTGTGACGACCGCTTTTTGGGAGGTGTGTATTGGGTTAGCTTAGCACCGTTAACGCCTTCTGAAACGCTTATTTACGCTATTGCTGAGGCGATGAACGTGTCTTTTGGCAACGTGCAGGGGCCGCAAGCACCTGTCTTTAACGCCTTGCGACAAGCACCAACCCTGCTTGTACTCGATAACGTGAGCCCAGCCCCCGGTGTGCTCGAGGTCATCCACACGCTTCAGCAACACGCACCGCAAACAACCTTACTAATTACTAGTCCAGAAGCGTTGAAACTGGCTAACGAACGATCTTTTCACCTCACGGGCTTGCCGCCACTGAAAGCAGCGGACGACATAAGCATTAACAGTAGTTTTGGACTATTTACAGCCTACGCCCGTCAAGCTGCGCCCGCACAAACGTTTCACAGTGACGATGCAACATTGTTAGATGCCATTCAGGTCATTCACGATGCAGTTGCCGGCATGCCGTTGGGGCTCGAGCTAGCTGCAGCATGGTGCGGCGTGTACAGCCCGCAAGCAATTGCTGAGTTACTGCAACAAGACAAGTTAGTGCTGGATACCGACCTATCCAATGCAGATAATCTTGCTAAAGATGATGAGATGTCCCTACCTTCATCAGTATCGGGTATAAGCCCAGCGACATCGTTACCAGCAACCGAGCTAGTACACGTACAACCTGAGCGCAGTCACACACCCTTACGTGGGGTATTGGAAGCGTTTTGGCAGCTTCTGTCAAAGCATGAGCAGCAAGTGCTAGCAAGTTTAACGGTTTTTCCGGAGTATTTTGTGGAGACAATGGCGCGCCAAGTCGCTGGCGCGTCCCCCTTTTTTCTAGCAAGTTTGTGGCACAAATCATTTTTGGTTCATGGCTACCAGACACACCAGCGCCCTCAGCAGCAGGGTGAAGGCCGTTATGAAATGCCGCTTTTGTTACGTCAGTTTGCGGCTACTAAGTTGGCCCAGCAGCCTAGTTGGCAACGTCAAGCGGAGCAAGCACTCGTCATGGCATATATGACGTGGTTGAACGAGCTCGAGGTCACCATGTGGGATGAACGCCAGGCAGTTACATTCCAGTTAATCCACAGCAACATAGACACCATCGACAAAGCTTGGCGACTTCTGGCAAGTCTAGATAGTTCAGAAGTAGTAGGCGACGCAGCCGCATCTTTAGATCCAGATGGAAAGATTACGGCTCTACTGCGCAACTACTATGAAGTGTTTGCAGGTCAAACGCGGCGCGGCGCAGCCTTGTTTGCTAACCTTGCTGACATTTTTGCACAGACGCAACCACGCTTTGCGTCGTTTCAAGCTTATGCTGCTACGCGTTTATGGTCACGCGCAGGCGACTTAGGGCGCAGTCAGCAAGCTGCCGCACAAACACTAACACTGCTCGAGCAGTCTCCTGATCCAACCGGAAAAGGCTTTGCCGAAATCGCGTGGATTCATCACTTAAGTGCTGAAAACCAAATGTCAAGTGGTCACTACAGTTATGTACTAGAATCTTTGGAAGCAGCTGTAAATTATTTTGATAAGTTGGGTCACAAACGTGGTTGGGTTGCCGCCATGATAGGACATGGTAAGTGGTACATCTTGCAAGCTGACTACGGCCTAGCGCGCCACTACATCACCACAGCATTAGCGCAAGCACGCCAGCTGAATTTACGTGTGGGAAAATGTTTGTCCTTGCACTATCTAGGTGCTGTAGCAACAGCTGTACAAGCATGGGAAGAAGCAAGTCAGCATTTAAATGCTTGTATCGACAACGCCCAAGAAATTGGCTTTGAACGCGCTGAAGCACTAAGTCACCTTAGCTTGGCGCGCTGTGTGACGCGACGGGCTGGGATTGGGTTTGCAACTGGATTTCTTGCCAGTGGGCACGTTGTTGATCCTATTGCAGCGCATCAGCTTGCTAGGGCCCGTTGGCACCTTGATCAAGCACGACAGTGTTGGGAGCGCAAAGGTCTCACCGTAGAGCTTATTTACACATTGCACGAACTGGCTAGCCTTGCTTACGAAGAACACCATGTGCAAGAAGCTAGAAGTTACTTACGTAGAGCACTCATAATTGCCAAAGATACAGAGTTTATTCCTAGCTTACTGAGTTGTTTAGCTGTATTTGCGTGCTATGAGCTAGAACTTACGATGGTGGCACGGGTTGTACGGGTAATTTATCATCACCCAGCAGCAAGTCCGCGGTTGCGTAACCTCATAACGCATCAATTTGGGGATGATCTTGATCATTTTAGTAAGCAGCACGCCCCACCTGCATCCGGACATGCCCTAGTGATGCTGTCTAATGAAATTTTAGAGCGACTCTCTATGACAAAAGCAGTTGCGTGATGCCGTCAAGCTAGACCATCAAAAGGTGTGATTAAATGCCTTTTACGCGCTTGTAAGGCTAAAGCCATTAACGTTCTAAAGGATATTTGAGGCTATCACTTAGATGAAATATCTACACATGTTAAAGACCTTCTATCAGGATTGTTGGGATATTAAAGCTAAGATCAAGAGAGGATGTGTGTCTTATGACTACAGTAAACCCGACACCAAGTTTAGCTTGGATAAGTGATTATCTAAGCTGTATAGACGCTCAACATGAACGGATGAAACAGGCGCTTAGAGATTTGCCGCTCGAGGCTATTGATTGGCAGCCATTAGCTAGTATGAATATGATTGGCGTGTTGGTTGTGCACACCTGTGGATCAGCTCGCTATTGGGTTGGTGATGTTGTCGCTGGTGAGCCTGCGCCGCGTGATCGTGACGCAGAGTTTGCAAGTCAAGGTATACCTGCAGCCGAATTAATAACTCGTCTAGTAGATAACCGCGCCTACATCCACAAGGTTTTGGAAAGCTTGCAGCCTAAACAACTTGAAGATATCCGCAAAACGCCACGTCATCCCGGTGGTTGCACGGTGATGTGGGTACTGTTGCACGTGCTCGAGCATACAGCGCTTCATGCTGGGCATATTCAAATGTTGCGCAAGTTATGGGATGAACGCAGTACGACATCAACCTAAAGCAATATGGCTAACGCATCAGCCTAAATGGTTTATTCATGTGTCAAATTGGTCAACCGCCTCGAGCAAACTCTTGCTACGGCCCACATTGCCCGGAAACACCACATAGGCTAACCCCGGATAACGGCTCTCGTCACCAAGTTGCCAGACAGGGATACCGGGTAAAAGTTGCCCCATCACTACCGCCCGGCTCACATTGAGGGCTTGCGTGGCAACATCGCTCGAGGTGATGCCGCCTTTGGCAATCAAAAAGCGTGGGCGTGTTTTTAACGTGCCGATAATGCGGATGAGGCTAGTTGATACGCGCCGACTTAGCTCGAGGCTGCGCTCGGGGTCATCCCCCTCAACAACGTCGCGGCTGGTAAATAGCGCCACGTCGTTACCGGCAGCTAACTGCTGCTCAACGTCTTGACTCGCTTGGCGCAGCATGGTGTTGGGGTCTTCACAGGTGAGCAAGGTGGGAACATCTAACTCAACCGGGATGATGTCACTGTGCTCGAGCAACATAGCCAGTTGTGTCGTCGTGGTGGGCACATACGAGCCAACTACAACCAACCCACCCACAGCTTGATGCCTGTCTGCATTGAGCTTAGCTGCATCTATAAGTGGGCGGCTGGCAAGCCCCAACCGCACTTGTACGTAAGATGCAGCAGTTCGTGCTAAAAAGCGTTTGCCGTCTGCCTCAGCTAAAAGTTGCCCGACAATGACAACCTCGAGGTCGCGCAGGTCAAGGGCATTCACCACACACACCTGCCCGTTCTGAACAGTCATAAGCACATCTTTAACAGCCTTGGGGCCACCTTTGCGGATAATTTCTAAGGAAAGCGTGCACACCTGATCTGGAGTGATGCGGTTAGCCGTTTTTTCAGCCACCCAACTCGGTAGATGTGAGTTTCTGTAGCCAAACGTAGCATCCTGAGCAAATTCGCTGCTAGCCGCTGGGATGAGCTGGTCATCTTTCAAAATATAGTGCGTGTCGTTCACGGTTACGCGCCCGCCTTCTAAAAAGTAGGGCGCAAGCAAGATGCCGTCGGGCTTTTGGGTGAGCACGTTAGTGATAGTGTCTGTCTCGAGCGGAAAATGACCGCGCAAGGTGGAATCGCTGCGGCTTACCACCTCAAATGCTTGGCCGGTTTGGGTACTTGCTGTTTGTAAGTTTTGGATGATCTCGAGCGTCACCTGTTCAGCCTCACTTGGGTTCAAGCTGCGGCTGTTCGTAAGAATGTAAAACCCGGGTGCATCCGCTTGTAGTTCGCGGGCAAGTACAGCCACCGACCACGTGGTGAGGACGATGGTGTCGTAGACGGTTTGTGTTCCGGTGGGATCATCGTCTAGGACAACTAGCTTGGCATCACTTTGAGCTAGCAGATGGCGAATGTCTGGCAGTAAATCGTGCGGCCAAATTGGCGGTAGATGCGCTAAGCTACGAACATCTTGCACGGTTTCAGCCTCATTGAGAGTGGACTTTACAGACATCTTTTCCAGATATTAGTTGTGGATAAGGTACGAACGTCAGGTGACTTCCTCACAGTGCGTCTAGCATAGCAAGATAATCCCTAGAAATGTATTAGAAGTTGCTAAGTTTCGTCAGCTTGTCAGGGAGATGATGTGAAGAGATGTCAGCATTTTGATGATGACATCTGTTTCAATTCACATACAGCGCCAGTCCAATACCCCAGGTTCAGCATAGCCAACAGAGACAAGGTAGTAGTGACTCAGGTCATCGGGTAGCTCGAGCTGCCATTCGTCAAAACTATCCAAGCTAGCTATGTAAGTAGGCAGTTGAGGTGTTGTGATGGCATCCACCCAAACGTAGAGTTTGTAAGAACTCAACGGTAAAGTAAGCTGCTGAAGGTCGTAATGGGCGTGTAAGTTAGCTGCATCAAGATTGTCGTTATAAACGATGTGACCTACAAAATATTGACACATATTGCCAGCACCTCCGAGTAGTCCAAATGCACTTGCTCGAGCTAGAACCTGACTCTCTACAGGATGCTGAACGTGTCTTTCAAAGCGCTGCTGCAGTCGCCAGAAACGGTAGGTATTGAGCGCACTAGGCATCATGAGTAGACCAACGAGCGTGACTAACGTCATCAGACTGATATACGAGATATGCCTTGGTAACGACTTCATCACTACCCCTGCCTCATCAAGACCAGCGTCTTACTCAATAACAAGAGCCTCACTCAATAGCAAGAGCCTCACGGACACGTTACTTATCTGCGGGTGTAACCACGATGGGAATCACCTTGCGCCAAATGGGCATGGCACCTGCGTAAAAGCGAATAATAACTCGCCAGAGCAGTTGATTGTTGGTGGCTGCAAAGGTGTAGGGGGCATCTTTGGGGAACTTAAGCTCGAGCGCTGCCGTTAACGGTTCAAACGCTTTAAGTTTTTCGTCTTCCCACAAGCGAAAGGTACGCACAAAAACCGTCTGTGTTTTGGTTGTTAGTTTAGTACGACTTGGGATAACACGCCCTTTGCCGCCTGCTGTTGGCATCGAGCTAATACTTGTCGAAGGCATCCGCGAACTCATCGTATAGCGCTCAATAGCGTGTAAATCTACCCTGACACGGTGGACGCTTAGGTTGCGCCAGGACACAAATTTAAGCTCACAGGTAAGTACATCACCAGGGTTAACCGTATGCGTTGAGAGGCGTGCAATCAACGTTGTGAAGGTCATTTTGGCAAGCAAAGCGCGGTGTTGCCAGTAGAGTCCAAAACTGCCCAAAAACGCAAAAAAAGTGAGATTAAAAAGCCTGCGAGTTCATCTCCAAAAAGCTCTATAAAAACTAGACCGAATAACACAAACAGCAAACTGATGAGTGTCACCACGGACGTTGCCGTAATGTTGACTAAATTGATGCGACTGTGGTGACGCTTAAATTTGGGGCCGTGCCAATAGGGGTGCGTTGGTAATGGGCTAAGCTCAAAGTAGGCTTTGGCGGATGCTGCTAGGGGATTACCCGTGAGAAGTTTAGCTTGCAATGTCCAGATGACCTCAAAGGTACTGCCTTGGTAGCTAGCAGGGCCATTAGGCGCAGGCAGTTCAAAGGGGAGGATGCGCTGAAATCCGGCTCGCAGATGATGACCTGGCAGCTCGAGCACGACCTTATTTACCACACCTTCATCACTGTGATGGCTCGCACCCGAAGTTTTAGATGCTCGCCAGCGCAACTTGAGCTGCACACCACGCGCACGAACATCTTTTTCAGCAAATAAACTCACCGTCCCGCGCATCGTATCGCCACTTTGGTACTGAGATTGCTCGAGCTGCATGGTGATGTGAGTAGTGTGTCGTAACATCAGCTTCTCAAGTCTACAAGGTCACTCTGAGACGGTCTGAGGATAGCTACTTAATCCATTTATACTCACTTCAAGTTTTATCGTTAAACGTCTGAGACGGCATCAGCTAAGTATTCATACGACCTTAGATGTTTGTTACTGAGCTTTAGCTTGATGGTTTGTAAGAGGTGAGTACATGCATCAGAAACAGCATCACAGAATCTCACCTAAGCTGTTCAAATGGCTTGCCACGTACTGTTGAGATTTCACGTTTGAACTGATGAAGATATGCCTAGGGCGTGTCATCAATTAAGCCAAATAACCGCTAAGCCAAATAACCGCAGCAGCGAGATGAATAGCACCCAGAAAAGCAGTTGCTCGCTTGTCGTAGCGTGTAGCAATAGCCCGGTACTGCTTGAGCTTTTGAAAGAAGTTTTCAATGAGATGACGAAACTTGTAAAGTTCTTTGTCGTAGTCGCGTTGCTCTTTACGGTTAGCGGTAGGAGGAATGACAATCTTGACGTTGGCTTTTGCAAGTAAGTTGAGCACACGTTCGCCTGCGTCATAGGCTTTATCAGCAAGGAAGGCGTTGATAGAATTAAGCAGTGGGGGAAGTAATTCGTCTGCCCCATTAAGGTCATGCGCTTGTCCTGCGGTGAGATGAAAGCCTGTGGGATTGCCCAAGGCATCACAAGTAGCATGAATCTTGGTACTCAAACCACCCTTAGAGCGTCCGATACATTCTGTCTCTTTATCCCCCTTTTTGCACCCGCAGCGTCTTGATGGGCGCGGACGATGGTTGAATCAAGCGCGGCATAGTCATTATCCACATCATCTGCTAGATGCTCAAAGACTTTTTTCCACACGCCCTTTTTGCTCCAGCGCATATGGCGCGTATGAATGACCCGAAAGTCGCCAAATCGCCAGGGCAAATCGCGCCAAGGAATGCCTGCACAGTAGCGATACAGTACCGCTTCGACAAACAAGCGATTATTCTTAGCTGTTACGCCTACGCTTCCTTCGCGTCCTGGCAAGAGATCCTTCATCCTCTCCCACTGATCATCACGTAATGCGTAGCGTTTTTCTCCCATAGCTTCACCTCGCCCACAGGCTAACACAGCAACCGTCTTTCACTTTTGCTCACAACAAGCGCTTTGTTACCACCGTTATCGCTCTTGATCTCCTATTTGTTGACACGCCCTAAGCAGGTGACTCAGCTTGTCTCAGAGTTGTGTGCTTAACTAAGTGGCAATGAACGCGCAACAACCAAGGGCGGTGGGGACCTCTACTAATCCGTCACAAGCAGCCGAGTCTAAGCCGCTAGATTTAGTTGAGCACTACCTCAACATTAGCAAGCCGCAGCTTGCCCAGAGAGCGCTCAAGCGGGCAAGTTTAGACGCTGAACCTTACCGATTTTTGTACTTGTCTGGGCGCGTGCAGTATCAACTGGGAAAATATACCCAAGCGGAAGAGGCGGCACTGGCGGCGCTCGAGCATCACCCAGACGACCTTCAGGCAGGTTACTTATTGGTGCAGTGTTTGCGGCAACTGAAACGCTACGATGACGCACTAACACGTTTAGACCGTTTACGTGAGCAGTACCCAGCACGGGCAGATTTAGCTGAGCTGGTTGGCTTTGTGAGGTTATCGCAAAGTAACTACAGCGCCATGAATCAGGCGCTAGCCGAGGCCAAAAAGTTGCGGGCAGATGCACCTAATAATATGCTCGAGGCATCTGTGGCGCTTATGTACGGCAAGTTTAATGTTGCCTTGGATCACGCTCTCAATGCCCTTCGCAATAACCCAGACGACCCTCATGTGCATCACCTGCTGGCCCAAGCCCATCAAAAACTGTGGCACTTAGACGAGGCTCTATCTCATGCGCAGGTGGCGGTATCGCTCAGACCAGAATCGCGCGTGTACCGGATGAACGTGCGGGAGTTAGAGGTTATGACCCACCCACTCTATCAACCGTTTGCTAAATTGATGGCGTGGAATTTCCACCGCAAAGCCTGGCCGCTGGTTATAAGTTTGTTTGGAGGTATTGCGCTGACCTTAATTGGCTTGTTTGTTGAGCAGTTGTGGTTGGTGATGCTGGGTTTTGCTGTAGCAGTTGCGCCAAGTGCAGGGTTAGGTATAGGCGTGCTACTAGTATCGTTAAGTTTGACCGTGTACTTCTATTGGCAACGCCGTACTTGATATGCATCTTGACGATTTTTGTGTGAGCAAATTGCTGATGAAGTTGATGCCATCATTATTTATTTGCAGGAGTATCCCTTGAACGAGACCCTTAAAAGTTTGTTGACTGCCCTCGAGCACAGCCCAGATAATCCTCACATGCGCTTGCTGGTTGCTGAGTCTTACGCAGCGAATGGTTATCCTAACGAGGCCCTCGAGCAGTACGGGACGCTGCTCGAGCAAGGTAAGTTGCACGACAAAGTGCTGGTGCCAGCTGGGCTTATTGCGGTGAGCCTAGGGGATACTGAGCGGGCGCGGAATTATCTAGAAATTGCTCACAAGCTCGAGCTAGACGCTCGTGAACTAGAAGATAAGCTGGATAGCCTCCTCCTAAAAGCTTCCGTACCTAGTGAGCCAGCTAAGCCTGAACCGTTTGAGGATGCGCTCGAGCTAGACCCGACCATCACCTTTGAGGATGTTGGCGGGCTGGATGAGGTCAAAGCCAACATTGAACGGCGCATTATTTTGCCCTTTCGCCGCCCAGAGTTGTACGCCAAATACGGCAAAAAAGCGGGCGGTGGCGTGCTTATGTACGGCCCGCCTGGCTGCGGTAAAACTATGTTGGCGCGGGCTACTGCTGGCGCGTGTAAGTTGCCACTCCTGAGTGTGCGTATTGAACGCATTTTGTCGAAGTGGATTGGTGAAAGTGAGCGGAACATTCACCAGGTGTTTGAACTAGCGCGCCGCAAAGCACCCTGCGTGATTTTTATTGACGAGCTAGACGCCCTGGCGTTCTCGAGGCGGCAGCAAACCAGCAACTATATGCGCGGGTTGGTTGACCAACTGTTGCAAGAGCTAGACGGCACCCACGCAGACAACAAAGATATCCTCATTATGGCCGCCACTAATGCCCCGTGGGATATTGATGACGCCATGCTTCGCCCGGGTCGGTTTGACCGCCGTTTATTTGTGCCTCCACCCGACGAACCCGCACGCCGGAGTATTTTGCGCCTAACGCTCGAGAACCGCCACGCTGCTACCATCGACGACAAACGCCTCGCCAAGCTTACACCGCTGTTTAGCGGTGCAGACCTAAGTGCACTTGTTGAGCAAGCGGTTGAACTGGTGATTGATGAAGCCATTCGCACAGGTGACGATCCACCGCTTGCCATGAAGCACCTTGAAAAGAGCCTCACCGACCTCACTCCGAGTACGCTCACCTGGTTGCGGCATGCTAAAAACCATGTTGATTTTGCCAATCACGATCACAAATATGACGAGGTGGCTGATTACCTCAAACGCCCCGAAGCGCGCTGCTTAAAGCTGTAATGACCTTATCTTGCTAGGCGGTCTTAAATGATGGAGGAAACTTATGTATACAATTTTGGTGGTACTTGTGTCGCTGATCCTTTTTGGTTTTCCAGCAGGTTGCCGGACATTATTGCAGGATGTGAATTTACCTGAGCTTGGAGGAGAGATTGAGGTGCTCGAGCACCTACCAAAAACATCCTCGGGCTTAGGTTTAGAGGCAGATATATCCATAGAGTAAGCATGTGCCTAGCCAACATCTAATTTATCGTTATCTTGCCAATCTCACCTTTTTGATGAGCTAAGGCAATTTCACGTGAGGGTTATTTTGGCTGACATCAATCAAGTGGAGCATCGACAGGTCTAAGTTGGCAAGGTATGCTAGCTGCCATGCCACTTGTTCCTGGACTAGATATTTTGAAACCTGCCCGCGACGGTAAGTACGGCGTAGGAGCGTTTAACACAGACAATATGGAGATCACCCAGGCTGTGCTCGAGGCAGCCGAGGAGACCAGAAGTCCCGTTTTCTTGGCGCTTTCAGAGGGCGCGGTTTCCTACGGTAAGTCACAACTCGTTGACATGGTGATTCACGAAGCCAAGCAAGCGCAGGTTCCTGTTGCTGTTCACCTAGATCATGGGTCTTCTTATGAAATTTGTTTGAAGTGTCTTCGCTGGGGTTTCACCTCAGTCATGATTGACAAATCTCATGAAGACGAAGCCCAAAACACAGCGGAAACCAAACGCGTTGTCGAAGCAGCTCATGCCGTGGGCATTTCAGTAGAGGCTGAAATTGGGCGTTTGGGCGGCATTGAAGAAAATATAGTCGTGTCTGAATCTGAGGCTGCGCTAACCAGTCCAGATGAAGCCGCTCGTTTTATGCAAAACACCGGAGCTGACTACCTGGCCATCGCCGTTGGCACGTCGCACGGACCTAATAAAGGCATTGGGCGGCCTTTCATTCACCATCAGCGTATTGCGGAAATTGCCCAGCGCGTGCCAAATCCACTGGTGATGCACGGTGCCAGTGGCATTCCCCAAGACCTCGTCCAACGGTTCAACGCAGTGGGTGGCAATCTAAAGGATGCATTTGGTATTCACGATGAGGACATTCACGAAGCTGTAAGCCATGGCATGACCAAAGTGAACGTTGGAACTGACCTCCGAATTGCCGCAACAACAGCGGTTAGGGAAAACTTAAAAGATAATCCAACGCTTATAGATTTGCGGAAACTGCTCGGACCTGCCCGCGATGAGATGAAGCGGATTATCAAAAAGCGGATCAACATTCTCAAAGGTAATATGCATGATAGCTGATACCTTTAAATCTTGAAATACGCTTGTCACCACCTGATTGACGACTTCCAACTTTCGTGTAGGACGTTGCCTGTATTGATTGGATAGGGCTAGGTGATGTCCAAAATCGATCTCTTGAAATAGATGTTTAGTTTGTCAGTCAGTGTCTGACTATTATCAGGGTTTTGACGACAACCTCACTCAAAAAGTACGCCACCATCAATACATCAAGCTGAGGATATTGATGATGGCGTATTGTCGTTGTTACTGGTTCAAGGCGTTGTTCTGATGCATACAGAGGCAGACAGATTAGCTCGAGCCTTCAACTTGCTGTGCTGTTTGAAGTTGCTGCCAAAGCGTTTCAACTTGCCGTTTAAGTCCCCAGTAACCTGCAAAAAAGCAACCTGCTAACAGACCGAGTAGGACACTAAACCCCAAACCGCCACCCCAGGTATTCCAGTTGAGAGCTGTCTCTGCAAAGACAATTTCTTCGGGTATGTCAGCGTCTAGCTGCGCGGGGTGATGGAGAATATCTACATCGTCGCCAGCTTGAACACGTCTGTAAACACGTCGGGGGACATCAATTTCAGCCGAGCGCATTTCACCAAAGCTAGCTATCGGCAGATCAATAGACAGCCCCAGCGCAAATTCAAAAGTCTCCGTCTGGGGTTCTGCTGGCAGGTAAAACATGACATGTAGCACATAAGCGGTACAGGTTGACCGCCCACAAGAATAGGTATCGGTACTTTTGAAGATGATGCCTGCATCGTAAGTTGTGCCTTCAGCTTGTAAGCGCTGCATACGCGGTTTGCGCTGAAAGACGACGAACGTAGCCAGACCTAGTGCAAACGCCGTGATAATAACGGCCAAGGCAAAAAGCGTACGTGCCGGGATGAGTAGCTTGTTAGGGGTCATAGGATAAAGCAAGCTCAGACGTGGTTCGTGAAATCGTTACTGTGAGACGGTGTTAATTATCAGTTGAATCGCAGATGAAAGAGGGTGGCTCGAGCCACATGACATCAACCTGTGGCTCGAGCCATCACCTTAACTCTAAATATGCAAAGGCCGGCCGTCCACAGCAAGCGCAGCCTCTTTAATGGTTTCTGCCAGCGTCGGGTGCGCGTGACTGGTACGGGCGATGTCTTCGGCACTGGCAGCAAACTCAATGGCGGCAACTGCCTCAGCAATTAAATCACCAGCACGGTGTCCAATAATATGCACGCCCAGCACGCGGTCGGTTTTGGCGTCTGCTAGTATTTTGACTTTACCCTCAGTGCGTCCTAGTGCCCGCGCGCGTCCGTTAGCGCTGTAGGGGAAGGTGCCTTTGTTATAGTCCACGCCAGCATCTTTGAGTTCTTCCTCAGTTTTTCCAACCGAGGCAATTTCTGGCTCGGTGTAGGCCACGCCCGGAATAGCACCGTAGTTCACGTGAACAGGTTGTCCGACAATGCCCTCAACACAGGCCACGCCTTCTTCCTCAGCTTTGTGAGCCAGCATGGCCCCGCCAATTACATCACCAATGGCGTAGACACCGGGAACTTGCGTTTGAAAGTGGTCATCCACCGGAATAAAGCCGCGCTTATCTGGGGTGATGCCAACTGCCTCGAGCCCCAGCCCATCGGTATTCGGGCGACGCCCCACGGCAATCAGCACGCGGTCACAGTTAATGGCGTCTTGTCCCTCAATTTCAACAACACATTTACCATCTTGAACCTTCGCAGCCGTCACTTTGCAGCCTAGTTTGAACTTGAGACCTTGCTTTTTGAAACTTCTGAGGGCATCTTTAGCAATTTCTGCGTCCATAGTTGGCATAATCCGGTCGAGGTATTCAACGACTGTCACCTCTGCGCCTAAGCGTTTCCAGACGGAACCAAGCTCGAGCCCAATGTACCCTCCGCCAATCACAACTAAATGCTCGGGTACTTTGTCGTACGCTAGCGCCTCGGTACTGGTGCCAATTTTGTCGCCATCTAGCTCCATACCGGGAAAACTTGACGAGCTACTTCCCGTCGCAATAATGATGTGTTTGGCAGAAACCTCCTGCGTGCCGTCACTGCTGTTGATGACAACTTTGCTGTCACCTGCAAGTTGGGCTGTACCTAAATAGCGGGTAATTTTGTTTTTCTTAAATAAATAGTCAACGCCGTCAACGTTGCTTTTAACAACGCTGTCTTTGCGGGCAAGCATCTTACTCAGATCAAGCTCTACACCAGAAACGTTGATGCCGTGATCTACAAAGCTTTTTTGCACGTCGTGATAGCGCTCGCTGGACTCGAGCATAGCTTTACTGGGAATGCAACCAATCCGCAAGCAGGTTCCACCTAGTGCCTGTTCTTTTTCAACACAGCCAACATTAAAGCCAAGTTGTGCCGCGCGAATGGCGGCCACATAACCGCCGGGGCCAGCACCAATAACAAGAATATCGTGAGTACTCATATGCTTATTACTATACCTCTGAGGTGAGGTTGAACCGTCTGAGGGTGTACGTTTTGGGGTTGATGTCGTTATCACCTTGACTTTAGAGAGAATCTAACTCAAGAGATGTAAAGGCAACACATTGATGTTCTCTCGAGAGATGCTTGATGTTGGTTGGTGCATTCGCTAGTTAGTGGATGCTGAAGTGGATGAGACTGATGTGGCTTTTGAAGATAAAGCAGCATGTCAAAAGGCATCCTCTAGGTTGTGAGAGGATGCCCTGATAGCGTCGTCTTAGTAGCGTCGATGTGCGTAAGGTTTAGACCTCGAGTAACATCCTCGTAGGTGCCTCAACAGCATCTTTAATGCGCTTGAGGAAGGTAACTGCTTCGCGCCCGTCTACAATGCGGTGGTCGTAGGTAAGTGCCACGTACATCATCGGGCGAATGACGACTTCGCCGTTAATGGCAACCGGGCGTTCTTGAATGCTATGCATTCCCAGAACAGCACTTTGGGGTGGGTTCACAATGGGCGTAGACATTAGCGAGCCAAACACGCCACCATTAGAAATGGTGAACGTGCCGCCTTGTAATTCTTCAGGGCTAATTTTGTTATTTTGTGCGCGCCTGCCAAAGTCGCTAATGGCCAGTTCAACCTCAGCAAAACTGAGCCGTTCTGCATTGCGAATAACGGGCACAATGAGGCCTTTTTTCATACTTACAGCCACACCAATATCGTAGTAGTTATGATAGACAATATCCGTGCCGCGAATTTCAGCGTTAATTTGGGGGATGAGCTTAAGCGCGTCGATGGCTGCTTTCACAAAAAACGACATGAAGCCAAGTTTGATCTCGTAGCGTGCTTTGAAATCTTCTTGATACGTTTTGCGCAAGTTCATGACGTTGCTCATATCAATTTCGTTGAACGTTGTGAGCAGCGCAGCGTTTTGTTGGGCTTCCACCAAGCGCTCGGCAATGCGGCGGCGCAAGGGGCTCATGGGCACAACGTCATCTTGACGAGCTACATCCATAACCAAGTCAACCTCTGGTGCGTGAACAGCAGGTTGAGGTGTTGATGAGGTTTGAGGTTTGGCGCTCTTGAGGTAGTTCTGTACGTCTTCTTTGAGTAACCGACCGCCAGGTCCAGACGCAGGTACATCGCTCGCACTGAGTGTGTTTGCATCTAGCAAACGTTGTGCAGCGGGCATGACTTTGTCAGCATCACCTGCTTGGGTAGTTGTACTGGGCTGCTGTTGAGGTGCTGGCTGAGACGTTGGTTGAGATACTTGTTGAGGCTCAGATGAAATAGTACTGGCCTCAGCTTGACCTGCTGCACCTTCGTCTACATGAGCAATGACTTCG
>JBCCBI010000086.1:0-15188 GCA_039034155.1 Deinococcota bacterium
GGCAAGGCGCGCGGTCAAATTGTACTTGTTCGCGGCGGCCTCCCTGGTGAGCACGTGCGCGCACAGGTCACGCAAGTGTCTGGCGTCTTACAAGGTGAGGCTGTGGAGGTTGTTAGGCCGCACCCAGCCCGCTTGCCTGCCAGTGAGCACCCAGGTTTGGATTACAGCTTTATGCCCTACGCGTTGCAACTAGAGCTGAAGCAACAGGTTGTGATGGATACCTTAGGGCGGAGTCAGCGCAGTGCAAACCAAACCAAGTCAGCCTTAAAAGAAGTTCCTAAGGTCATCCCGGCACCGCAACGCTGGCACTACCGTCATGGAGTACAACCTGCTTACGTAACAGGGCAGGGTTTGGGCTACCGTAGCTCGAGCAGCCACAATATTGAGATATTGTCCTATGATCCTGTTGCTCACCTAAGCATCAACCGCGTTTGGCATTTATTTGATGACCTTCCCAAAGGTGTTCGCGAGGTTGTGTTTCGGTGTAATGCCACTGGTGAGGTGTTGGTGTGTTTTATTGCCAGCGCGTCAGAAAAACACTACCTAGACGTAGCACATGAACTTGTCCGCCAAGGAATAGCTGGCGTAAGTTATGCAGCGTTTGACGCGCGCGGGCGCTTTCGCAAAGGCAGTGAGCGGCTAGCAGGCAAGCGCTACCTCACGGAGCAGTACGGCGCGTTTAGCACGCGGGTGACGCCTAGCAGCTTTGCCCAGCCCAATCCGCGTGCGGCGAGCCAGCTTTACTACGACCTTGCCGAGCTTGCAAAGGCGCATACTTCAGCTAAAAAGCGTGTGCTGGATTTGTTTGCAGGTAGTGGTGTCATTGGCTTACACCTAGCTGAGCACGCTAGTGAGGTCACTGCAGTTGATATTGACCGCGCCAATATTGAGCAGGGTAAGCGGGAGGCTAAGGCAGCAGGTATTCCCAACATGAGTTTCATCAAGCAAGATGTTCGCAGCAACCCACTACCTGCTGCTGAGCTTATCTGCGTGAACCCGCCCCGCAGCGGGCTTGCCAAGCCAGTACGTGAACGCATTGCTCAGAGTTCCGCTGAGCAGCTTTGTTATGTTTCGTGTGATGTGGCAACTTGGGCGCGGGACGCTGTTGCCTTAGCAGCAACCGGCTTTGAACTGATCCACGCACAACCCTACGATTTTTACCCCCACACCCATCATATCGAGATACTCTCTTGGTTTGTCCGTGCAAGCTCATGATGTTGAAAGTGTAAGATTAACAGCGTTAAACACTCGAGGTCAAACTCATCTTAGTGTTGCGAATATCAAAATCCTCAATATGTCGATAAAACCACTGCCTCACATAAATTTGGATTCCGTCTACACAAATCGTAAGCGTTTTGAACTCATAATGCTAGGTTGATGACCTCATTAAAATTAATGGACTCAGCTAGCGTCGCAAGCCGTTATCTGTTGTTAGAGCGTCTTTGAGCACGCGCAGCATTTCAAGGGCTTTGCCCGTACCCAGGACAACGCAGTCGCTAGGATTTTCAGCCACAACAACTGGAATGCCCGTTAGATCGCGTAAAAGCACGTCGAAGTTGCGTAGCAGCGAGCCACTGCCGGTCATGATGATACCCCGGTCGATCACATCTGAGACAAGTTCAGGCGGGGCTTTCTCGAGCACTCTGCGAACACCCTCACCAATTTTCTCGAGTGGTTCAGCTAGGGCTTGCACGACGTCGTTAGTATTCACCATAATTGTTTTAGGCAAACCGTTAATAAGGTCGCGCCCGCGCACTTCAATCTCACGTACGTCGTCGGGGTTGGTGATGACCGCTGCACCTACCCGAATTTTAATATCTTCAGCGGTGCGTTCACCAATAAGGTGGTTTTCTTTTTGCCGAATGTGGCGAATAATAGCCTCATCAAAGGCGTTACCTGCAATGCGAATGGACTCGGCTACCACAATGCCACCTAAACTAATCACGGCAATGTCGGCAGTGCCCCCGCCAATATCTACGATCATGGAGCCAGTAGGTTCAGCGACATCTATACCAGCCCCAATCGCAGCTGCAAGTGGCTCTTCAATTAAGTAAGCTTTGCGCGCCCGTACTTCGCGGGTGGCTTGGAGAACCGCCCGCTTTTCAACCTCAGTTACACCAGACGGCACACACACCATAATGTTGGGGCTAAAGCCAGCGTTTACTTTGCGCACAAAGGCTTTGAGCATTTTTTCAGTGAGGTTATAGTCGGCAATGACCCCGTCACGCATGGGCCGGGCGGCAATAATACTGTGTGGTGTGCGTCCCAACATGCGGTAGGCTTCTTCACCAACGGCGCGCACTTCTTGCGTGTCACGTCCGACGGCAATCACAGATGGTTCACGTAGCACAATATCTTTACCGTTTACATAAATGAGTACTGTGGCTGTACCAAGGTCAATGCCAATACCTTGCCAACCACGAAATAATCTCCAAAGTCTAAACACGCTTGTCTCCAGTATTCCAAATCCCTAAAAGGATTGTTTGATCACATATTAGTTGTGCTGTCATGCACGCGTTATCAAAGAGTCGCTCGAGCCTACTTCGTCACCCAATTCAACAGCAACACAAAGGCTCAGCAGCAATAAAGTTCATCATGTACTGCCTAAAAGCACCTAAGTTTACGCCACCGAGGTGACACGCTGATGACATCTAACTCTTACTCAAGTGGTTATTGCCAGCAGTTGCTGAGTCCTCAAACGAGTTTAGGTAGTACGCTTAATATACCTTCTCTGAACCGGTCTCGAGACATTGTTGATAGGACTGTCAACAAAACACGCAGCAGTTACTCAGCGAGTTTGCAGCTCCTCAAAACTCGAGCACACAGCGTAACGACGTAGTATAACGCCTTGGCATAGTACTGCTTAGACACATCTTGCATTAGCATCGATCTGAATAAACTTCAGGTAGGGTTATAGAGAATCTAACTTGAGATGATCTTGTTAAAGGTAGTAAGGCTCAAGCGCTGCATAAGCATAATTGGACGCATCTTGACTAACCTCATAAGCGTGACGTGCTAAATACGTTGCTGAAGGAGCTATGTTTTCGATAAGCAACCAGTCTGAGTGGGTATTGATAAATGCAGCACGGTTGAGCTTGTCAATCTCACCTTCCAGTTTTAAGGTGTTCACCTTACCCCTTATTTGAGTACGAAACCGGCCCACGTAGATGTTGCCTCGACGGGCGTCTAGGGCAGTAGCAACCTGATGCATTGGTTGTGAGCATGCGTCTGAAGGCTGGTTTTTTAAATACTGTGCTGCCATCGCTTCTAAGCTGGATTTACCTACCAGGAGGCAATTGAGACTTTTAGCGAGTCCTCGAGCTGTTGCAATACCAACCCGCAGACCTGTATACGATCCTGGTCCAAGTCCAACGGCAATGCCTTGTAAGCTGTGTGTTTCCTGTTGAGCTTGTGCAAAAAGGATATTTAGTTCAGAGATGATACGTGCGCCGTGGTCACGTCCTAGCTCGAGCTGGCAACTTGCTGCTGTCCCCGTGCTAGGTGACCACAACGCTAAACTTAAAAATGGCGTAGCTGTGTCAATACCTAAATACATTTAATCTGTCTTGGAAAGCGCACTAGGTGCGGCTGTACTGGATGCAAGGTCAAGCATTATGTGCTGGTGTTTTAAGACTACTTGACGAACACTATCTTGTTGCTGTAAGTACAATACAACCGCGTCGGGATAAGCCTCCAAAAGTGCTTCCCCCCACTCGACCACAACCAAACGGGCGCGGGTTAGGTAGTCGTCTAGACCAAGGTGCTCGAGGCTACTGACCACACCGACGGAACTATCCACAAAGCGGTAGGCGTCTATGTGAACCAGTAACCCTAATGGCGTAGGGTACTCATGAATAAGTGTGTAGGTAGGGCTACTCACGTGGGCGTGACTGCCCATGGCAGCAGCTATGAACTGGGTTAAGGTTGTCTTACCTGCACCAAGGTCGCCGACGAGTAGGAGGAGTGATTCAGCAGGTAGACCTGCCACTAGCGCGTGGGCAAAGCGCTTACTGTCAGCTAGCGAGGTTAGCTCGAGCTTTTGGTCCATATCGTCTTTAGCTAAACGGGCAACATACTACAGCGCATGTGTCTACGACGCAAGCGCCGCACCACCCAAAATATCGGTGAGGGAATCGAGGCCGCGGCGTAATTTATTGAGAACCAAGCTGAGGTTAGCTGGTGTATCTAACACAACGGCAAACACGTGCTCAGCGTCCGGCCAGGCAGCCACCATAATGCCCTTAGGTGTTTCAACCGTGACATAGCGCATGGCACCCAAACTCAGCTCATCACCCAGGCTGCGCAAGTGTCCGTGTAGGGCGTCCAGTGAACTGGTCGTTGTGTTGGGGTTGAGGCTAATACGCCCGCTTAGCAACTCGCCACTACCTGCAAACACGGCAGCACTGCTGATGTCGCTCTCAGTCAAGTAGTCCTCGAGCCACGTGTTGAGCGGCTGACTATCACTGCTTATTTCAATGATATTGCTGTCAACAGGACTTGCTTCAATCGGCGCAGAAGCCACGCTATCGCCGCCGAGCACACCCAACATATCATCTAAAAAGTTACCACTGACCAATTGTTGCGCCACTGCGCGGGTAGCTTCGTATTCTTCTTTAAGTGTGTTGATGATCTCTTCAGCATTACTCAAAGAGGCCTCGAGCTGTTCTTTCATGGCCGTTGAAACGCGGTCATAAGCTTCGCGTTGGGCGTCTAGGTGGCGCAGTGTCCGCCGCACTCTGGCGGTGTCATCTGTCTGTAATTTGGCTAGCGGGTCAAACGCGGCTAGGGCCATGTCTAAGCGTGGTCCAAAACTGGCGGCTTGTTGCGATACCTGTTGATTGAGACTATCTAGTAAGAGCCAACCTCGCTCGAGGTTATCAACTAACTGCCCTTGCTCAATGCGCGCGTTGGCGTCTGCAATAAGTTCACGCAGGTCGCGCACAGTGTCATTGTCTAGGCGTTCGTACTGGCGTACTTCGTTTTCAAGTTGATGGAGGTCGTTAATCTGCTCACTGCGGCGGGCTTCGCTAGCGCGCTTGAGGGCTTGCTCTAAGTCGTCGAGGTCAGCGTAGTTACCACGGTCTAAACCGTTGTTAGCCTCGTTAAGTGCAGATAGGGTTGTTTTGTCTGCTAGCACAGCAGCTTGTTCGATGAGCATTTGCACGCGAGCTTGGTAGCTGGCGCGTACGTCGTCTTGAAGTTGCTGCACCATGGCCTCAGTTGCCTGCCACTGAGTGTCGTCCAGAGCACTACCTGGCAGTGCCTCGAGCTGCCTCGTCAGTTCACCACTTACAGCGTCTTGTTGACTTGTCGTATCTTCTAACTGAGGTAGTGATTGCACTTGGCTAAGCAGCTTGCGCACCGCAGCTTGCTGGCGTTCACCTTCACCTTGGGCGCTTGCTGCTAGTGCGTCATCTAGCGCTTGGGCAGCTTGGCGGGCGTCTTCAAGTAACTCGCTTGCCACAGTACCTTGGGCTTGGGCTTGCTCTAACGCAGTAAGTTTGTTCTGCAGGACTTGTTTTTGGACTTGCGCACTATTCTCAACCGTGTCTCCAGCAGCGTCGTAACCGCGTTTAAGTTGGGCGATAGCCTCCGCTTGGCGGGCAAGTTTGGCTTCTTCAGCAGCACGGGCTTGGGCTTCTTGCTCAGAACGACCCGCAGTGCGTTCTTGTAAAAGCCTGTACAGTTGCCGCACTTGGTTGACGTCACTTGCAGGTGGCAAGGTGGTCTCGAGCACTTCGAGGGTAACTTTAAGCGATAGCTCGAGCTCCATCAGTTCCTCTTCGCCAGCAAAGTTTGTAAGATGCGGTTGTATCTCAGTCAGCTCAGCTTTGAGCTGCTCGCGCCAGCGGTCTCTGGCACTGGCAAAGGTGCCACGCAGGTCGCTAATTGTACCTGCTACAGAGGTGCCAGCCTCGAGCTGACTGCGGCTGCTGCTCACCTGCTCAGCGAGAGCGCTATCGAAGGCAAGCAAATTAGCGTACTCACGGGCAAGTCCGTCGAGTTCGTAGCCTTCAGCCTCAAGGTCAACTTGACTACTCGCTGGAGCTGATTCATCAACAGACATATCGAGTTCGAGTTCAATGTCTGCGGTAGGTTCGGTAGGTACTTCGGCAGGTTCGTTGTCTGCAATATCAAACAAGTCCCCCAGCTCATCTTCAGCAGATGCTGCGTGTGGTGGGGTGTCAACCTCAGCTTCGGCGCTCGTGTCTACAGGACTAACCTCTTCAAAGCCGTCATCTAGATCAATGTCAAGTAGATCATCTTCGGCTGCTTCAGCAGCTGCACTAGCCTCAGCTAATTTTTTGCGCAGGTCAGTTGTGAGCTTGCGGGCACGTTCAATTTCAGCGCTGGCTAGCTGACGAGACTCTTGTGCCCCTTGAATTTGATTAACGAGGTTATCGAGCCGCCGTACTTTAGATCCACCGACCTCACGAACTTGCTCTAAGGCGTCAGCAAGTTCATTAAGCTGGCGATTTTGTTCAACAAGCTGATCTTCTAGCTTTTGCTCAACCGTGCGCAGTTGAGTTCTAGCATCATTTAAAAGTGAGGTTGCTTCGTTGCCGGCTTCTTGGGCTTCTTCAAGTAGTTGTAATTGGGCCCGAAGCTTTTGGGTTTCTGCCCACTCAAAGTACAAGTTGTAAGGACGCATAGCTTCTTTAAGCTCACCAATTGCTTTACCCTGTGACTCTAACGGATCAACTTGGGGTGTTTCGGGTGCTTTAGCAGTTGCGCCTGACTCCAAAAGGTCCAAGATGTCTTTAATCTTGTCTTTGGCCTGTTCTTTAGGCATTTTGGCTTGCAATTGGCGATAAATCTGGGATTTTAGGACTTTTTCTAAGCCACGTAAATCCACATCGTCTGAATTTGCACCAACTTGTTTTAAGCCTTGTTGTAATGACTGGGAGACAACTCGAGGCGGTAGTAAGGTCTCGAGTTCGCCGACGGTCATTTGATAAAGTTGGTTCACACCCTGCCTCCGCTAAGCCTTAACATAACCTGTATAGCATAACCTACCTAGCATACCCATAGCTCAAAGGCACTACTGTATTCAGGTTTGTCGTGTTTTGCGCTAATGCGGCACGACGATACTGACACCAGTATACTCACAGTGTTCACATGTTTGCTAAATGACGTCACCAGCATGAGTACCAGGAAGTAGGTACATAAGTACCTCCAAGTTGAAACACACTAAGTATCAAACTCAGCAGCGCCTATCCTTAACCGCCCTGTGAAAGTTGGCGCAGCATTTTAATCTTTAAATTATGTCAATTCAAACTCTTAAAACTCTTCATCCCAGTCTACAACCGTCTCTGAGCCTGTTGCATTAGCAGGTACAGACGTGATAGGTGTTGCTTCAACGGACTGGGAGTCGTCTTGCTTGCGCTTGCCAATAAGCCCAAACTGAACACATATACCCCGTAGACCAATAGTAGAAAATAAAATAGCTAGTGCCATTAGAACTGCCCAAACAACTTGGGAAATGGTGTTTTGGAAGATAGAAAAGCGAGCTAGGCTATCTAGGATTTCTACCCCTGTCATGTCTGCTAAAAAGATACCTAGATAGCTCAAACCTTCGTAGATAACAGGTAAGAACAAAAAGAAGAGGGCCACACCAACTAATTGCCAATTGCGATTACTACCGCCAAACGCTAGGTTGAGTAGGGCGAGTGGCACAAATGCCAAAAAGGCTAGCACAATCATGATGGCAAGGCGTACACTGCCGCCCCAAACCATCTGCGTGGTCACGGCAACATTGTGAGCTAGCGGTGTAGGTACGCTGTCTAAGGTGCCGTTTAAGGTGTCAATATGGGCTATTAACAAAACGGTATCTTGAACGCGAAGTGCAGGTGATGCCAGCAAATTATCTAATAGCGCATTGGTCGTGGTATCTGTTGTTGCATCTTGGGCGGCAACGAGATCAGACAAGAATTGATTGTAATACACTTGTGATTCAGCTAAAACGTCTTTGGCGTCTTCTTGCTGGCCTTGCTCGAGCGCACCAAGGGCGCGGGCGGTAAGCCCATAAAATACATTGATTGCAGCATCAACGTTATCTAAACCAGCCCCCACATAGCGCTCAGTGAGCTGGGTGAGTGTGTTACCACTTACGTTGTAACCTGTCAGCATGGTTGAGATTGAGATTGCTTGGCTGGCTACAGCTGGTGGCGCGACTGCAACAACGGGTGCTGCAACGGGTGCAGGCGTTTCAGCCGGGTCAAGGGCTGGTGGAGGAATAACAACAGGTGCAGCTGCTGGCTCGGGTTGGGCAGGTTCTGCAATGGGTGCGGGCGCAGCTGCTTCTGCAGCCTCTGAAGGTGTAGTTGCTGGCTCGGGTTGGGCGGGTGGGGGTTGTATGGGTACGGCTTCAACTGGCGCTGTTGGTGGTGCTGGCGGCGGTGCTGCCGTATCCAAAACACTAAGTGCGTCTTGACGTGCTTGCCCAAAGATTTGTCCAAGCTGATCGAGTTGCGCATTAAATTGTCCAGGTTGTTGGTTTAAGAGGGCGTCAAAGCCCGCTTCAAACTGGCTATTGGTATCTGGCAAACGGGGCGAGTCTTGAATAATTACAGAAGCTCCATAGGCATCTGCAAATTGACGGTATGCGTCGGCTGTGTCGCCTGTGGCTTGGCTGCGTGCTGTATCTAAGCGGGCTTGAATCAAGCCCAACACAGCTAGCTCAACATTGGCACGTTGCCGCGTTTGGTCATCACCAAGCTCATTGATTGCTTGCTGCCGCTCCGGAGCAAAGTTGAGATCAACAGCAAGTTGTACCAACCGCGTATTGGCTTGACTAGGGTTGTTGGCCAAGCTGAGTAGAGCTGCCTCATAAAGAAGCCGCCGAAAACCACCCTCGAGCACAAACACTTGCACAGCTAAGTTTGTTTGGCTGCGTTCATTAATGGCCGTGCGCGCTTGCTCAAACGTGCTCTCGAGCCCACTTATCAAACTGACACTGGTGGATTCATTGCTGAGTGTACGCAGCGCATTGGCCGCCCGCTCGAGGTTCTCCTGCGCGCCGACGGCATCGTCTGGCAAGATGCGTACGCTGGTCTGTAAAGCCTCTTTGGCATTCTGATAAGTTGCTATAATTTCGTCTGCAGATGCTGTTTCTTGGGCATAAACAGTCATGAGTAAAGGCATGACTAGTGGACTACTCAAACTTACGACAACTGCTGTGACGGCTATCAGGGTAATTCGGAAAAGGCAGGCTCGAGGCAACATATTACTTACTACTGTCTTGGATGATGCCCCTCGCTTTCCATAACAATTTTCACGGTCCTCATAATCAAGTGCAGCAGAGTGAAGTTTATAGCAGCTACCTGAATGAGGCCAGGTCATGCATTATCTTTCAAGCTAGCCAGTGTGGCAAACACCGTACCTACGTTAATGTCGCTACTACCCAGCATGATGACGGTGTCGCGGCCAAAGCAGAACAAAAACAATTGTCCTTGCGTGTGGGACAGGTAATACGAGCGCAAATGACCACTGCGTTCTAGTAACCTAAGTCCCATAAGCCCAAAGCGAGATAGCGAATTAAGGTCAACCCCGGCACCCCGCGAGGTCACAATGGTGCCGTTTTCACGTACAGCTGCCACTAGACGGGCGTGCTCAACTTGGGCAAACTTCATTACAATTGTTTCAAGTTGGGCTTCGCTTAGCGTCGATTTAGTTTCTATTGAGTCAGCCATGATTGTACCTTCGTGTATTGTACCCTCGCGTGTTATGTCTTTGAGTTTATCAGTTTTAGCGCTTACATCGAATTGGTCTTGCCACATCGCCGCCGCTGGAGTTGAAGATACCGGGGTTGAAGATGTTGGGGTTGACGGTGACGGGCTTGGGGGTGAGTGCCGAGTTGCTTGCTGGGTTGAAGATTGTGCTTGAGGTCTGCGCTTCGGGGACGAGGTTGCTTGAGAGCTAGGGGTATCTTCTTGAGATGAAAACGCTGTAGGCATCACTCTAGCGCGGTTGGTTGTAGAACCGTCAGCTTTAGCTTGCCCAGAATTAGCTTGCCCCGTTAACATAACCTGCTCTGCAGTTGAGGTCTGTGGCGTATTGCTAATGTCAATGCTGGCATCGTTGACGCTACCGTTGACGGCACCATTAGCAATAGCATCATTTTTACTAGCATCGATCATGTTATTGGTAGCCTCACCTGATGTGGGTGTAGCTTCGATGTTGACGCGGGTAAAATACGACAGCGCAGCTGTAACGGCATCTACCTCACTGCTGTCGTAGGGGTTGGGTAGCTTAGGTTGAGGAGGTGCGATGGACAGTTCACCAACGCGCTTAGCGAGTTGCTCGAGGTTGCGTTTGAGCCCTTCTCTAGGAAGCATCTGCTCAAACTCGCGGTGGACGTAGCCCACTAGGAGCGCCTGCATGGTTTTAGCTGGGATTGTGTCCGGCGTTTCGGCGACTGAACGCACCCCTGCCTCGAGCACACGGCGAGCAGCCCTTGCCGACACCATCGTCGCCAGACCGTCCAATGCGCGCTTAAATACAGGATTCGCCATATATCTTCATATCATACGGCGTTTACTAGCTGATGTCATACACGCTTGCACCACTTTTGAGCTGCGAAAGGCATCTGCCACAAGATATTAACGCATGCCACAAGATATTAACGCATTCAAAGAGCATGAGCCTATTGAGCTAGCATACTAAAAAGGCGCTGAGCTTATTTATGCCTGAGTTGTTGTGCAATATTTATAAATGGCGAGGTTTACAAATGGCGAGGTTTACAAATGGCGAGGTTTACAAATGGCGAGGTGTAGATACCGAAGACATCCCTAAAACGCTTAAGATACATTGACTCAAAGCATCATTTGGCAATCATTTAGGTGCTATCAAAAATCGTTTGATTACTATTGCTGATGCTAGAAAGAACGCCCTTAGAAACGTGCTACACAACCTCGAGCCACATCTTTTGAACGTAAAGTAATAAGCCGATGATACGTGGACGCTTTGCCCCAAGTCCTACGGGATATTTACATTTGGGAAATGCTCGCACAGCGCTAGTGGCGTGGTGTGTTGCCCAGCAAGCAGGTGGGCAGTGGGTTATGCGAATTGAAGATATTGACCGTGACCGCAGCAAAGCGGAGTACCTAACGGCTAACTTACGCGAACTGCGTTGGCTGGGGCTCACTTGGGATGAGGGCGCTAACGTAGGCGGAGCTTACGGCCCTTACGAGCAGCACAAACGTACCAACTTGTATGAGGCTGCGCTCGAGCAGCTCGAGCAACACCCCAACATCCATCTTTTTAACTGCTATCTATCTCGCAAAGACTTGCGCGAGTTAGCCTCTGCACCCCATGCATCATCATCCACACCTGTGTACGGACCTGCTGAGCGTGAGTTGAACGCGCACTTAAAAGAAGCCAAGCAACAAGCTGGCAAACAACCTAGCGTGCGCCTTGCTATGCCTGACAAGAACATTAGCTTTACAGATGAACTAGCTGGACATCAAATTGTCAACGTGGCTGAGGCAATGGGCGATATTGTCCTCAAACGGGCAGACGGCATGTGGGCCTATCACTTGGCAGTGGTAGTAGATGACATTGCTATGAACATCAACCAAGTTGTGCGCGGCGATGACCTGCTCACCAGCACAGCAGCGCATCTAGTTTTGTATGAGGCATTTGACGCTGTGCCACCGAGTTACCTTCACGTGCCACTTTTACTTGATGAAAATGGCGAGCGCATTGCTAAACGGCAAGGCGGATACACACTAACAGCATTGCAAGAATCTGATGTACAGCCTGAACGTGTTTTAGGATTTTTAGCCTACAGCCTAAACCTACAACCTCACCTAGAACCTATGGAATTAGCCGAGGTTTTAGGGCAGTTTTCTCTTGAACGCATCCCTAAAACACCCTTTCAACTTACGTCCGAACACCTAGCTTGGCTTGCATCTTAATCAACAGTCAAATTAACTAACGGTCAAACTCAAACATTGCAGAAATGCCACCTTTAACCACGACATCGTTGCTGTCAAGGTCGTACTCAATGACGTTACCTTGCACAACATCGCCATCTTTTTCGCTTACCGCTGGAAAACCCCGCAAAATAGCTCTGCCACCTTCTTCGTCGTATTCGACTTCTTCAGCTTCACTCACGCGGCCGTCAGAATTAACCGAGGTGTTACCTTCCAAGGTGGTGATGTCGCGGTCAACGTCAATTACCATGGCGTCTGCTGTGGCTTCTAGCAAGGGCGAGATGCCTTCTTGCTCGCGCTCGAGCGCAACTGGCCCGTTTAACCTGCCCAAGCCGGTTGCGTTGTCGTAGGTAAAAGTAATGCCGGTAATAGTTGTGCGCCCTTGATACACCGTGACATCTGGCGTTTCACTGCGGGCAACATCAGTTGGGCAAAAGCGCTCGTCAACCTCGAGGCTACCGCCAAACAGTTCTAATGTCGCTTCATCTTGGCGGCCGTCAGGGCGTCTATCCATAACGATGCTCGAGGTCATCAGCGTATCGTTTACACGTGTTTCAACTAAATAAGGCTCAGGCGCAAACACCGTATTGAGGCGCACATCTTCTTCACAGGGCGCGCGCAGGTGAAACTTGCCGCCTTCGTTACTGGGTGCGTTTTGAATGACCTGAATGGTGCGGTCGTTGCGGTTTAGACGCAGTTGTGGGCGGTTGTCTTGAGCGTGCCCAAAACTTGCCAAAAGCCAACTCACCAGCATCAGTTTTGTGAGGTGACGGAGAAAGTGATGCTCGAGTCTGTTATAGATCAACGTAGTCATTGGGTTACAGGTAGTCATGGGTTTATACATTGTGTTCAATACTAGCTGAGATAACATCATCATCGGGGTAAGTAGACGTTAAGGTAATGCCATCAGAATAGTCAAATGTTGTGTCTTGTAAGAAGCTAATGATGAGACCCAAGCCTGCGTTAACTTCCAATCAACCCACAACTTTGATGAGGCTCGAGGTTTAGCTCATTGCGTATGTCAAAAGTTATTCACCAAGCTCACTGGTCAGCAAAAAATCTTCCTCGTTAAACTCTGCAGGAACAGTGTCATCTAGCAAGTTCACCACGTCTAAGTCGATGCGTTGCTCAATGCGCGCGCCCGAAATTTCAAACAAAATTTCGCCATCATCAGCGAGTTCTTCGGAGGTTGCGGGGTTGCCCAAAATCTCAGCGCGATCGGTCGCGTCATCAAAGTACACCACGTCGCCCATGCTGCGAATCGGACCGTCCACAATAACCACGTTGCCAATGGCTAGCAAACTGTCGTTGCCCGTAAGTGAGCGCAGTTCATCAGCGACAATCACCAGTTCGCCGTCCTCACTTTGCCGCACAGCACGCACGCGTTGGTCATCACTACTACTTAGTTTAGCGAGGTCGCGGGCTTCTTCGTAAATTAGTTCTTGCGCTTCAGCTTGTTGGCTGCCGTTAATGAGTAGTACGTCACCTCTGCTAGTACTAACGTCTGTATCAACATCAAACGTGACGCTGTCGGCAGTGATAGTCACATCATCTTGATTGTTGCTGGTTGGCGAGGGTTCGACCAAAATGTTGATGTCTGGAGCGAGCGTGCCTAAGCCAGTGGCTTCGCTGTACTCGAGCGTGCGCCCACCTGCATCCAAACGCCCGCGCACAACGCGTACGCCTTCTTCAAAATTTGCCTCACGTTGTCCTTCAGCGTCAGCAATCATGACCCCGTCTGGTGCGCTGAGGTTCGCCTGCGAGCCGTAAATGGTCAAGTTAGAGACCGTTGCAATCAGGCCTTCATCTTCTGGATGGGTGTAGCTGTAAGGTCCAAAGCGCAAATCGGGGCTGGCACGGTTACCGCCGTCGTAGGTAATGGTAATGATGCGCTCGAGCAAATTCACATCTTCACTATCCGCAGCTTGGGTATCATCTTGCGCATAACTGACAACCAAAAGTAGCAACGTGCTTAGTAAAAGCCACATCACAGATTGTCGGGGTTTAAATTGTCGAGGTTTAAGTTGTCGAGTTATACAGTTCACAACGTTATTCACGGCAGTATCCTCCGGTGCGTTACGACCTAAATCAATGAGGTCAACGCGGGTAGTTGAAATGGTGTTGAGGTATTATCTCAATAAATTCTGAGGTTACATCTTGCTGCTAGTTTCTTGAATTGCTGCTAGTTTCTTGAAATCTCAAAATAATATCCATCAAGTTTATAAGTTAATTCTCAGATGCTAAAGTTAATGACTCAAACTCTCAAACTATTGCAACAGACGTCATAGGGATGCCATCACCTTAACATCTATCACCCTAATCAACGCAGATGAACCGAGCCTGACACGCAGTTTAAGCTAACCATCATCTAAATTAGAAAGGTCATAAACCGTCATCCAAAAAGCGGTTATAACCGATGCTATCTGGGCCGCCTGCTTCAAAATCGGTAAGGTCAAAGTTCATGCGCACGTTTTCGTCGCGACTTTCGCCGATGCCGTCGCCTGTGTAGGTCAGAATAGGCACCTCAAACTTACCTTGCCGTTGGTTGATAAAGACCTCACGGCTTCCTTTAGATTGCATGTCTAGGAACCAGTTGCTATCCAGTAGATGCACGTCCATTTGCGGGCTGCGCAAGTTGTCACTGCGGTCAATAGTCACGCGGTCACTGGTAAGCGTAAAGTCAACTTCATCGTCCAGCACGCGCTGACCGTCATAGATGGTGGTGAGCACGGTCTCACGAATACTGGTGTCGTACGTTGCGTGCTCAGCCGCAAAGTGCCAGACAGCATCAGGATCAGCTTCTGGATAGAGGGTTAGCTCAGGCGCGACCAGGGTGATGGTGGCTTCGGGCACGCTAGGTTCTTCGCCTGGAATGAGCGTTAAGGCGACTAAGCTCACCAACAAAAGGGACATAGCAATAAGTGCGGGGCGTAACACAATTCTAATGTAGCAAACCTACCCAACATTTGGGTAGTCGTTACGCCACGGCAACTGCGAAATGCCTTGAGTAAACCTTCATTGCGCTTAGTAAATATTAACATCAATCGGATGCCATTACCCAATGCCTAGAGAGGATGACTTTGACGCTTGTGCGAACGTTGAATTTAACCTCATGACTTAGGCGGTTAATATCTGGGTTTATGTGAGATGAAAGCCCATCAATTTTTCAGGCTTTAAAACTTACGTCACCAGTGTCAGTTTGACCTCGAGTCTGACTCCTATACCTTTAGCAATCACACAAAATGTTGTTAC
>JBCCBI010000087.1:0-15177 GCA_039034155.1 Deinococcota bacterium
AATTAATAAATTTATTACTTTACCCAAACTAAAAGTTGAGGAGATAATGATGGCGTTAACAACCCCTGTAACACAGTCTATGTCGGCTAACTCGCTGCGACCGCCTAGTTATGTATACCGCAAGCGTACTGTGAACTGGCTTGGCGTTGGCCTGGTGGTAGCCCTTCTAGTCTGGTCATACGGTGGCACAGATATTAGCCCTGGCGCCCTAGTCAGTGGTCTTGGCGAGGCCTGGCAATACGTTTTTGGCAACCCTGAACGACCTAACTCGGGCTATTTTCCGCCTAATTTTGAACGTTTTGATACCTACTTTGCGTCCATGATTGAAACCATTCAAATGGCTATTTGGGGGACGTTTTTATGTGTGCCGTTGGCAGTTGTGCTGGGGTTTTTGGGTGTGCAAAACGTTCAGAGCAATGCCGTTGTCTACCAAGCTGCGCGCCGCCTTATGGATTTTTTGCGGTCGCTCAACGACCTTATTATTGCCCTTGTTTTTGTGGCGGCTGTAGGTTTGGGTCCGTTCACTGGGGTTTTGGCGCTGGCGATTGGCGGCATTGGCTCACTGGGTAAACTTATTAGCGAAGCCGTTGAGGCCGTCAACATGGATCAGGTTGAGGCCGTGCGTGCCACCGGAGCCCACCCACTTCAGGTGATGAGCCACGGGTTTTGGCCGCAGGCGCTCCCTCTGTTTATTTCTTATACCTTGTTCCGCTTTGAAATTAACGTGCGGGCAGCAACCATTTTGGGCATTGTGGGTGCTGGTGGTATTGGGTTTTATCTAACCCAAACCATGCGCACGTTTGCAAACCGTGACACCTGTGCAATTTTGATTATCATCATTGTCTCTGTATTTCTTATTGACTGGACCAGTTCACAAATTCGTAAGCGTATTATCTAGCATGAACTACCTTCATCAGCAAGCTGAGGTGCTCTCTATCCTCACCCAAACACCACCGGAAGAGGTCAAAACATTCACCGAAACGCTTTTGCCTGAACTTGGACGTATTGATGTGCAACAAAACCGAACCGGCCTTGTCATGTTGCCGTATCAGGACACCGCGCAAGGTGCCACTTTCCATCTTGGTGAAACCTTGGTGGCAGAGGCACTGGTGACACTCGAGCATCACCAAACGCAAGGCTACGCAGCATGTTTGGGTCGGGATTTAGAACAGGCTTTGGCAGTTGCGATTTTAGATGCTTGCCTTAGTGCAAATGTCTTCAGCCAGCAAATTGAGGTCTTTGTCAGTGAGCAACGCAGCAAGCAACAAGACGCACAAACCTTACTGATGCGCCAAGTTGAAGCCACCCGAGTTGAAATGGAAACCTTCTAAGTGACCGTACCTGCACGCAGTGACCACGAGGCCGTCACCCACAGCATGTTTAACGCGCTCATGTGGGCGTTGAGTTATCCGGGTGAGGCGCAAGCCTTGGCCGACGCTAGCCTCGAGCACACTACCCTCGAGTACATCGGCTTAACCCTACTTGACCTAGAAACCAGTTTTTACACACCAGATAATGCCTTGGAAGAACGTTTGAAGGTGACAGGCGCACGTGCAAAACATCTTCAAGATGCTGACTATCTGTTCTACAGCCATCTTACTGAGGATGACCTGGAGGGGCTCGAGCACGCTAAACGCGGTGACATGCTCTATCCAGACCGCGCTGCTACCATCATCTTGCAAGCCTCTTTTGGATCAGGCACAACTTTGCAGCTCACTGGCCCTGGCATCGAAACCTCTACTGCATTAAAAGTTGATGGTATTCCCGCAGCATTTTGGCAACTCCGTAACAAAACACGTCACTATCCATTGGGTTGGGATGTTGTCTTGGTGGATGGTGTACAGGTTGTGGGCATCCCGCGTAGTACTGCTGTGACAATCATTGGGGAGGCTAGCTGATGGCATATGTTGCTGCTAGAGGTGGTGAAAAAGCCATCCAAAACGCCGAAAAACTGCACCGTTTACTGCACGCGCCCGTAAGTCGTGAGCTTGTTAGCATGATTAAAACGTCAATGCCTTATTTGCTTGACCGAGTTATGGGTGAAGGCTCGTTATATGCACCTGAACTGGCTGCGCTTGCTCTTGCCCAAACTGGTGGGGATTACTATGAAGCCGTGCTCCTGTTGCGTGCTTACCGTTCGACCCAACCGCGTCTAGCCTACGCACAGCCGATGTCGCAAGATGACATGCTCACTGTGCGGCGTATCTCAGCGGCGTTTAAGGATATTCCCGGTGGGCAAATTTTGGGGCCAACGTTGGATTATAGTCACCGGGTGCTGAATATAGATGTGCTCGAGGACGACCCTCAGGTGAATGCTGAGGTTGAAGGAAACGCGCTCGAGCCAGCGCCAACACCCACGCCACCCTCACAACCTGCCGTAGCAAGCTGGCAACGTCAAAACCGCTTGCTTGCTAATCTTGCTTCTCAAACACCGCCGGCTGATCTAGCTGACCTGCCCGACCTCACCCGCGAACCCATGCTCTTTCCAGCTTCCCGCGAGCACCGCTTGCAAGCGCTCGCTAGGGCAGATACAGGCGGCGTGCTCACCCTGGGCTACTCGGACATGCGCGGTTACGGCACCAATCACCCAACCGTGAACGAAGTGCGCCTTGCGTATGCGGATGTAAACCTTACCCACCCGGTTACAGGCGCGGTATTTAGCGCCGGCAAAATTCGCGTGAGTCAAGCTGAGGTTGTGTCCTCGTTTGGGGGAAGTAATGATGAGCCTCAGCTAGATATTGGGTTTGCAGCCACGCTGGGCTGGAACGAGGTTAAAACCATCGCCGCGTCTATGTTGGACATGGCCATGGACAAACCCGACCCGTTTCCGGCGCTCAGTGAAGAATACGTGCTGTATCACACGGAGCCGGTGGAATCATCTGGCTTTTGCATTCACTACAAACTGCCGCACTATGTGACGTTTCAGTCGAGTCTCGAGGCGATGCGGAAAGCAGCTGAGACAAACCCGGGGGAAAGGGAGAAAGGGGGAGGGGGAGAAAAAGCAGGAGCAGCCACCGAGGTGTCATCATAGGTGATGATGGATGCAGATAATACGAGAGTATCTAAGCGCATTAAGCGGCATAACGAGTTGGACGTTTATATCAAAGCGTTTGAAGCAGCTATGGGGATTTTTGAGCTGACGAAAGCGTTTCCGTCTGAAGAACGCTACGCACTCACCGATCAAGTTCGGCGTTCGTCGCGTTCAGTGTGTGCCAACATTAGCGAAGCCTGGCGACGTAGGCGTCACAAAGGTAACTTTTTGCTCAGGATCAACGATGCTGAAGCCGAAGCCGCCGAAACGCAAACATGGCTAGAATTTGCCGTGAAATGTGGTTACTTACAAGCAAGTACAGCGCGCCCACTTTATCAAACCTATGACCGAATTATTGGCATGTTAGTCCGCATGATTCATAACCCACAACCTTGGCTCAAGAAATAAACTATCAAAGAAAACTAGAAAGAGCTTACGCTGAAAATTCCCCCCTTCTCCCTTTCCCCCATCCCCCTTGCCCATAATCATTTCTTAGAAAGGTCCACGCCATGACCTCACCTCCAACCCTCACCAGCCTCACCAAGCCGTATCAAGGCTATAGCTACGCTTTTCTGGATGAAGCTGCGAAGCGCGAGTTACGCCGCAAGATGCTCAAAGCAATCGCCATTCCAGGTTATCAAGTGCCCTATGCCAGCCGCGAAGTGCCCTTTGCAAGAGGCTGGGGTACGGGCGGCTTACAAGCAACCCTCGCTATCGTCGGGCCGCAGGATAAAGTTAAAGTCTTCGACCAAGGTGATGACGACTCGGTCAATGCTGCCAATTTGCGACGTTTTATTTCCCGTATGACCGGGGTTGAAACGACGACAGACGTTCGCAAGGCCACGCTTATGCAGAGCCGTCACCGCGTGCCTGAAGAAATATTGAGCAAGTATCAAACCCTTGTTTTACAAGTGCCAATGCCCGAACCCTTGCGCGCTGTTGAAAAAAGTCGGGCCATCGCCCGGCAGATGCATGCCGACGCCGACTACGGCCTCATGTGGTTGCGCTTGTACGAAAACATGGTGCGTTACAAGATGGTCACCCACGCAACGGGCTATCCAAGCTTGATTAATGGTCGCTACATCATGGATCCTAGCCCTATTCCTAAATGGGATGTCCCTAAGTTGCACCAAGCCAAGCACCTCACTATTTTGTCGGCTGGGCGGGAAAAACGCTTGTACGCTGTGCCACCATTTACAGATGTGCGCCCGCTCGAGTTTGACGATGTGCCTTACCGAGTTGAAGACCAAAGCGCGTGGACCTGCCGCAAAACGGGCCTCAGCAACAAGTTTATGAATGAGATTCCCCAAGCAGATGGCAGCTCTATGTATGAAATTTCAGATACGAGCTTTGTAGAAAAACAGGTGACTGCCCAGCAAGCACACAGTCACGCAGAGGTCGATGTTTACTACGACGATGACGGTGATTTTTACCGGGATGATGTTTTTCGAGACAACATCTTTCAAGAAGATATAGGTATTTCAGATGCTGCTGCAACTCAAGCTCGAGGCAAATCATGATGCACGCACCGAGCGTACTTGTGCCACCTCAACTGGTACAAGAAACACCGCTTTTACGAGCTGATGGCATCACCAAAATTTACGGTCATTTGCCTGCCGTGCAAGACGTGAGTCTCGAGGTCTACCGAGGAGAGGTACTCGGCGTTGTAGGTGAGTCAGGCAGTGGTAAATCCACCTTATTGCGGCTTCTCAACTTGCAAGAGCCTGTAGATGGTGGCACGTTTTTCCTTGACCTAGAGAGCTATCAAAACATCAATTTGTTTTCCCTTGACCGCTTTGCCAAACGCGAGGTGCAGACGAAACATATTGGCATCGTCTATCAAAACCCTCATCTAGGCCTGCGTATGCGTGTGAGTGGGTCAGGTAACGTGGCTGAGCGGCTTATTTTGGCAGGCGAACGGCGCTACAGCACCTTGCGACAAGAAGCAAGTGTGTCACTGGCAGCCTCAGAATTTCCGGTTGACCGCATGGATGACCTGCCTAGTACGCTCTCTGGCGGCATGCAGCAGCGCGTGCAACTTGCTAAGGCAATTGCCCTAAAACCAGCGCTGCTCTTGCTAGATGAACCCACAACGGGGCTGGATGTGTCGGTGCAAGCGCTTGTACTAGATACCCTCAAGCGCTTACAACGCGAGCTCAAGATCACGATGATTATTGTCTCGCACGATCTGGGCGTGATTCGCACGCTAGCTGACCGCATTATGGTCATGCGTTACGGGCAAGTTGTCGAGATGGGTTTAGCTGACCAAGTGTTGGAAGACCCACAACACGCTTACACGCAGCAACTTGTTCACGCCAAGTTATAACCATGAGACTAGGGCTTATTGCAGACATTCACGGCAATATCGAAGCGCTTGATGCTGTGCTTCAGCACTTGGAGCAGCACGCTGTCGATATGATTCTCTGCGCGGGTGACCTTGTTGCCTATGGTGCAACCCCAAATCAAGTCATTCGCAAACTCAAAGACCAGGGCATTCCCTCGGTGGCTGGTAACTATGACGATGCAGTAGCTTGGGACAAAGCCAAGGCGAGTCGCAAGGCCTCATCTGCACGCAATGAACCCTTAAAACAAGCCGCGCTAGACTGGACTAAAAAGGTTATTCGCCCAGCGAACAAGCAATTCTTAAAACAATTACCGTGGCAATTGAGCTATCAACTTGATGGCAAACGGCTGGTTGTGCTTCATGCTGGGCTTGATTATTTAGACGAGTGGCTAGTACCAGAAGATGACGCCCTACTACAACGTACCGCCACTAGGTTAGCTGCTGATATTGTCGTCTTAGGACATACCCACCGCGCGTTTAGCCAGCAGGTTGGTGACACGCTATTTATTAATCCGGGTGCTGTCGGTAGGTCGTTAGATGGGGACCCGCGGGCGTCTTGTGCTGTACTAGATACAAATACGCTTATTAGCCAGCACCAGCGTGTTAGCTATGACCTAGCACCTACACTTAACGCTATTTACAAAAGCAGCATGCCCCGCGAAATTGGGGTACTCATCAAACATGCTGCCCGCCGTATTGAGGAGGTTCACACCTAATGGCTTCCGAGCATCCTTTACTTAAGCTCGAGCACTACAGCAAGCAGTTTTATATTCATCACTTAGGCCGTCAGGTGGCCGCGTTTGAGGGTCTCAACATCACCATTGACCCAGGTGAGTTTGTATTGGTAAGCGGCCCTAACGGCATCGGCAAATCAACCTTGTTGCGTTGTTTGTACCGCAGCTACCGGGCAACTGGCGGACAAGCTTGGTATGAATCTGCCTACGGTGCTATTGATTTAGCACTAGCTGCTGACATTGACATTGCTAAATTACGCCGTGAAGAGCTGGGGTTTGTCACGCAGTTTTTACGAGCACGCCCGCGGGTGAGTGCGCTCGAGCTAGTCGCTGAACCGCTGCTAACTGAGCTAGCTTATGACCAAGCGCTAGAACGGGCTGCTAACGCGCTAGCTGCGTTTGGACTCAAAGAAGAACTTTGGCAAGCCTATCCAAGTACTTTTTCTGGTGGGGAACAGCAAAAAGTCAATCTTGCTAGGGCGTTAATTGTCCCCCGGCGGCTATTACTATTAGATGAACCCACAGCCTCACTTGACGCGCAAGCACGACGAGCTTTGACAACCCGCTTAGCCGACCTAAAAACGCAAGGTGTGACTATGATTGGCGTGTTCCACCATCCTGAAGATGTGCTTGAGTTGATTGACAAGCGGCTCGAGCTTGCCTCACTTAGTCCAGATGCAACTCAAGCACTCAGCCATGCCATCAATTAAGACTGATTTGGATATGCTTATCCATAACGTTCGTTTGGTGCTGCCAGATGGGGTAACAAGATCAGGTTATCTGCAATCTGCTGAAGGGCAGATCGTCGCCCTTGGTGAAGGCGATGTTCCCAGGCAACATCGCAAGGACTACGGTAGCGTCATTGATGGTCAGGGTTGCCTGGTTTTACCAGGACTCATTGATCTACACGGCGACATGATTGAGCGCGACGTGGAACCGCGTCCCACCGCTTACTTTCCAACTGACCTAGCCTTGTTTGAATTGGATAAGCGGCTAGCTGCTACCGGCATCACCACAGCGTACGCAGCGATCTCCTTTGCAGAAGGTCGTAAGATGACCTATTTGCGCTCTGAAGAACGCGCTCGTGACACGATTCACCTTATTAACAGCCTCAAAGACGAGCTTTTGGTAGATATGCGCATTCACGCGCGCTTTGAAATTACCAATCACGGTGCGCCGCGTATTTTACACGAGTTATTAGAACATGACCACCTCGACATGATTTCGATTAACGACCACACGCCGGGGCAGGGGCAGTACCGCGATCTGGAAGCGTACATCAACAAGATAGCGGCTTGGAAAGGGATGCCTGAAGAAGACTTTCGGGTGGAGGTTGTTGAACGGCTCGAGAACCTAGAGCAGCATCCACCTAGTTGGGATGTCATTCACGGCGTCTGTGAAGAAGCCAAATGTCAAAACATCGTCATTGCATCGCATGATGACGACACGGTTGACAAAGTGGACTTGGTTGCCGGGCTTGGTGCAACGATAAGTGAATTTCCCGTCACGCTCGAGGCCGCCCAAGAAGCTCACAAACGGGGGCTGTACGTACTCATGGGTGCACCTAACGCGTTTCGCGGGAAGTCCACAAGCGCGGACAATTTAAGTGCGCTAGATGTCATTCAGAAAGGCTTGGTAGACATGTTAGCTTCTGACTACTACCCAGCAGCCATGTTGCACACGGTGTTTAAGTTAGTTAATGAGGACATTATGCCTCTATGCGAGGCCGTCAAGTTGGTGAGTCACAATGCTGCTCGAGCTGCTGGACTAGCTGATCGGGGGAGTCTCGAGCTAGGCAAACGCGCTGACTTTGTGGTGGTTGATGATAGGCCTAGTACTATGCCTCGAGTGCGCGCCACGGTTGCTGGCGGCAAGCTTATTTTTGCGGATGGGACTTTAAAGCTTGACCCACTGGATATGGTAAATGCCGTGGCGACTGCTGTTCCTGTTGTGAATACTAAAGTATGAGAGATCCAGCAATGAAACGCTTGAGTATTACACCCACGGTACACGCTGACGCCATCATCTGGGATAGCACACTAGGTGCTTGGACAGATGTTGGCGCACACACGCACATTGTGGAATCTTCTGTAGGTGACTACAGCTATATCGTTAAGCATTGCCAAGTTATTTACAGCACCATTGGCAAGTTTTGTTCGGTTGCGTCCTACGTACGCCTCAACCCAGGCAATCACCCAATTGATCGCCCGACTGGTCACCACATGACCTACCGCGCAGCTATGTTTGGCTTTGCAGAAGAAGATGAAGCAGACTTTTTTAACTGGCGGCGGGAACATCCGGTAACTATCGGGCACGACGTTTGGATTGGCCACAACGCCACAGTGATGCCCGGTGTGACAGTAGGAAATGGTGCGGTGATTGGTACAGGAGCTGTTGTCACCAAGGACGTTGCCCCCTACAGCATTGTGGCAGGTGTGCCAGCAAAGCTCATTCGCATGCGGTTTGAAGAGGATGTTATTGACAAACTTACGCGTATGGCGTGGTGGGACTGGTCAAGGGAGGTACTCGAGCAACGCTTTACCGATTTTAGAGACCTCGAGGTTTTTCTAGATAAATATAGCGATTAAAAGATGATGGTGCCACACGCATTTGATACATAATGCTTGTGTGGCACGGAAGTATCTTTAGATGAAAATGTTGTGCCTATCAACACGTCCTTAACGAACAACGCCTTGACGCTTTTCTATGATTTACCAACACGCTGTCACAATGATGATTGGGGGCAAAGCTAAAAAGAGCGATGAAAGCACAAACGTGTCTTCATCGCTCTTTGCGTTTAGAACGCTATTTCTTTCGTGGTGGAGCCTATCAGACTCGAACTGATGACATCCTGCTTGCAAAGCAGGCGCTCTCCCAACTGAGCTAAGGCCCCAAACATAGTCCCCAAGCCTTGGGGTGCCGCGCGGATGTTGCGCAAACAAACTACAAGATATAGATTTACAGCGAACTTGTCAAGTGCTGACGTCACAACATCATACTAGAAGTGAACTCATTTGAGGTTAGGTGAGATAGTAGCTAGCTATCATCTTCATTAAGGCGTGCAAAAAACATCCTGCCAATGTTAGTTTGTACGTTGCTGGTAACAACGGCATTAACGGTTTCACCAAGTTTATCAGCAGTATCTTCAACTACAACCATGGTGCCATCTTCCAAATAGGCAAGCCCTTGCCCAGCTTCGCGGCCTTCTTTAACAATGTGTAAAAGCAACTTTTCGCCAGGTAAAAAGTTGGCTTTGAGTGCGCTAGCAAGTTGGTTGACGTTAAGGACTTTAATGCCCTGTAGCGACGCAACTCGGTTGAGGTTGTAATCCGTGGTGATGAGGTCAGCTTGACGGCGTTGGCACAAGCGCACCAGTTTTTCATCAACGGCTTCAATGTCGGCAACATCATCGGCAATAATGTCCACGGTGAGGCCGCGCACCTCAGCAAGTTTGTCGAGGATTTCAAGGCCGCGCCTGCCCTTACGGCGGCGGAGTGTGTCTGAAGCGTCGGCAATGTTTTGCAGTTCTGCCAAAATAAACCGTGGGATAAGCAGCGGCGTGTCAATAAAGTTGGCTGAGGCAATATCGACAATGCGCCCGTCGATAATGGCTGAGGTGTCGATAATTTTAGCCGCTGGATAGCGTAAAGGTGTATTTACTTCACTACCGAGGCTACTGCTAATGGTGTTGCCACGGCGTACAAACAAATGGCGGTTAATCACAAAAAACCACGACGAGCCACTCACCAAAATGGCGGTGATGAGTAATGAGTGATACCACGCAAAGCCGGGGATTTGCTCGAGCAAACTATTCAGTAGCACTGTAATAAACAGGGCCACCGTAATGCCTACGCCAGCAGCCAGAATAGCCTCTGGTGGCACCTGCCGTGCGCGCCGTTCGAAGCGTTGCCACAGGGTGCTCCAGCGTTTGGCCGTGGGTAAGCTTACAAGATAGCCAATGAGCATACCGAGTGCCGTCACATAAATAATGTTGATAGGGCCGTCTAAAATAGCTTGGGTAACGAGCCAGCTCGAGCCCCAAAACCCCAAAAACGCAAAGACGACAATAAGCACACCCTGAGCAACTAAATACGCCGCATTCGGACGCAGGGTTTGATTAGTGGGTGGTGGTGATGATGGTGGAAGTTGCAGTTTATACCTCCCAGATGACTTTTAAGGCATCTGCTAAACTTGTGACACGTCCTGATGACAAATCTTTTCCTGTTAAACCGGGGCCAATCACACGGTCAAAGCCGCAGCGACTTGCTTCACTAGCACGCCGCGCCAGTTGGGGCACGCTGCGCAGTTCGCCAGCCAGGCCCACTTCGCCTACAACAGCTGTGCCTTCGGGTGCAGGACGGTTCGTAACAGCAGAATAGACGGCGGTTGCTACGGCTAGGTCGGTACCGGGGTCGGTAAGCCGCAAGCCGCCCGCCACATTTACATAAACATCTAGTCCCTCGAGCGGTAAGTTAATACGCCGCTCGAGCACGGCCAGCACAACATCTACCCGGCGTTGCTCGAGTCCCTGCACAATCCGCCGAGGTGAGCTGTAAGGTGATTTGGCAGCAAGAGCCTGAACCTCTAAAAACAAGGGGCGTTGTCCTTCAAGTGAGGCAGCTACAACCGAGCCAGGCACGCCTTGTGGCCGCTCAGCTAAAAATGCCAGTGATGGGTTACCCACCGCGCTCATGCCTTGCGCGGTCATTTCAAACACGCCCACTTCACCGGCGGCGCCAAAGCGGTTTTTAAGGCTGCGCAGCACGCGGTAATCGCTGGCAACCTCGAGTGCTAGCGTCGCGTCCACAATGTGCTCAATCACCTTTGGGCCAGCAATATTGCCTTGTTTGGTGATGTGTCCAATCAGTACTAAGGTGGTGCCAGTATCTTTAGCAGCTTGACTTAGTAGCGCTGTGCTATCGCGTACTTGAGTGAGGCTACCGGGGATGCCGTCGTCGTCACTGGTGAGGGTTTGAATGGAGTCGATAATCGCTAGCGGAGGGGCATGGGCGCGCAGATACTCAGCGAGTTGCCAAGCACTGGTTTCGCGAGTAAGTGTGAGATTACCCGATACGCCTAGTCGTTCTGCCCGCAAGCTGATTTGCTCGAGCGACTCCTCACCTGCCACATAGAGTGTATCCCTGCCTTGCAGCGTGGCTTCGTGCGCGAGTTGTAACAGTAATGTCGACTTGCCAATACCTGGCTCGCCTGCAATCAACAGAGATGCACCTGCCACCCAGCCGCCACCCAACACCAAATCTACCTCGCTGATACCCGATGGCGTTCGCATGACAGCTACCGCGGGGACATCTGCCATGCGCGTTGTGCTGATGTCGGTAAGTACGCTAGCACCTAAACTGCTTTTGCGAGCGCCGCGCCCAGTTGATTTACCAGCTTTGGCACTCACTTGAGCTTGCATGGTGCCCCACGCGCCACACCCCGGACAGCGCCCCATGGCCATAGGTGCTTGGGTGCCGCAGGTATCGCAGATGTAAGTTGTGGTAACTTTACTCATATCATGAGATTCCTAAGGTATGAAGGTGTACCAAACGGCGTGTTAATAGATAATCTTTACTCATTGAGCTCGGTGCCTATCAACATCTGTGTCCGTTGGGCTATTGTAGAGACTTTACAGCAACTTAGGTGGTTTAAACCAAACATCGGGCTGTTAACACACCATTGTGGTTAAGCTCAGTGCATATCAATATGGTTAATATCAACGCGATCAGCATCAATATGCAACTGTAATGTCTTAATTTACCGATATTCCCCTTAAATACGTAGACCGCTGTATCTTACAAACCGCACTCGTGTATGTAACTAAATTGAATTGATGTAACCTACCCCCTAGTAGGATGACACCGTAATAACACCGTAGTGAGTGCAGCGTTGCAGGTGATGTAACGATCTCAACTATAGCAAAAGCAGCCCTTAAGTAGGACTGCTTTAATTGACAACTAAAGTATAAGCGTTATGAGACCTATATACTTAAACGACGAAAAACCTAGACAAAAACACCTAGACCAAAAACACCTAGACAAGCGGTACGGCAGGTCGTGCAAAGGTGACACTATCATCTTCAACGGTGATAATGATGGCTTCGTCACTGCCGTTGGCAAGCAGCTCTAATGACAGTGGGTCTTCGATGTTTTCGCGCAACACAGCTCGCATAGGGCGCGCACTCATTGTCTTGGGCATCTTGTCAACCAGATAAGGTGCTACTTCGCTACTGAACGAAACTTGAATGTCACGGCTGGCGAGTTCTTCGCGGATTTCCTCGAGCATCTGATTGGTGATGTGCAAAATACTCTCTGGCGAGAAGGTATCAAAGGCAATAACTTCATCCAAACGGTCTAAAAACTCCGGCGAGAAAATGCGCTTGAGAGGTCCCTGCATATCGTGAGCAACTTCTTGGAAGCCAATCGAGACAGCATCGTTAAAGCCTGTATTACTGGTCATAATTAAAATCACGCGGCGGAAGTCTACTGTGCGACCTAGGCCGTCAGTGAGGCGGCCGTCATCAAGCACTTGTAAGAAAGTGTTATAGATGTCGGGGTGGGCTTTTTCGATTTCATCAAGTAGCACAACCGAAAACGGCTGACGGCGCACAGCTTCGGTGAGCCTTCCGCCTTGTTCGTAACCAACATACCCCGGTGGCGCACCAATAAGTTTAGAAATGGTGTGAGCTTCTTGGTACTCAGACATATCTAAGCGCACCAGAGCACGCTCGCTGCCAAACAACTCAATGGCAACTTGCTTAGCGAGAAAGGTTTTACCAACCCCAGACGGTCCCACAAACAAAAATGAGGCTGACACGCGGGTGCGTCCGCCTAGACCTACCCGTGCCCGCCGCAGCGCAGAGGATAGCGCTGTAATAGCTTTATCTTGACCCACAACCCGTTTCCTGAGTGCGTTTTCAATGTCACTTAGTTTTTCTTCGTCTTGATCGTCTACATAGATGCCGCCCCACGAGTTCACAACAGCTTCTAGGTCTTCACGGCTAACAATCGGTGTGCCGTCTTCAGCTTCTTCAACTAAGAAGCCTAACGACTTGTTGAGGCGCGTTCGCGCTGCAGATTCGTCAATAAGATCAATCGACTTATCTGGAAAGTTGCGCCCTGGCAAACTGCGCTCACCATATTTGACGGACAACTCCAAAAGCTGCTCGGTGATAATGACACCATGGTGACTTTCGTAGCGTTCGCGCAAGCCGTGTAGAATTTCAAGCGTTTCTTCGGGGGTAGGCTCGAGCACAATCACCGGTTGAAAACGCCGTTCTAAAGCCGCATCTTTTTCGATATAACGGTGATATTCACCTGTGGTTGTAGCACCAATAACTTGCACCTCACCCCGTGATAGGGGAGGCTTGAGGATGTTGGCAGCGTCCAGTGTGCCTTCAGCGCCACCTGCACCCACCAGCGTGTGCAGCTCATCAATAAATGCAACCACCCTGGCACTGCGCAGTTCTTCAATAATTTGCCGCAAACGCTCTTCAAACTCACCGCGGTACTTGGTGCCAGCTACAATGTTGGATAAATCAATAGAGAGTACCCGCACGTTGCGCAAATTGGGTGGTACGCGCCCTTCAGTAATAGCACGGGCGAGTCCTTCAACAATGGCAGTTTTACCCACACCCGGTTCACCGATAAGCACAGGATTATTTTTATTGCGGCGAGACAAAATTTGAATGACCCGGCGAATTTCTTCTGCCCGGCCAATAACTGGATCAAGTTTACCCTCACGGGCTTCTTTGGTAAGATCGCGGGCGTACTCGTCCAAAAACGGGGTATTAGCAGCTTCAGCTTGGCCTTTGGGGTCAGCAGCTGCCAAAATGCGCCAGCGCACGGTGTCAACATCGCGGGTGAGCTGTTGCAAGATACGGTACGCAACGCCGTCACCCTCGCGAATAATGCCCAGTAAAATGTGTTCGGTAGCAATCACGTTACTACCCAGACTGCGGGCTTCACTGCCAGCAAGTTCCATCACCCGGCGGGCTCTTGGTGTAATGGCGGCCGTTTCGTTGCGAGGCAAGCCGTCACCACGCCCCACCATTTCTTCGACTTGACGGCGCAAGCCCTCGAGCGTTGCCCCGAACTCACTTAACACGCGGCTTGCTGTGCCGCCTTCACGCATGAGACCCAATAATAGGTGTTCAGGGCCAATCATGGCGTGCCCTAGTTTGGAGCCCTCTTCCCTAGCAAAGTGAAAGACCAGTCGCGCACGGTCATCGTAGCGATTCAATGTTGGCTCCTCTCCTCGGAAGAATCATAATTCAGTATATAACTGTCTGCTACGCTTGTGGCAAAGCGCGTAGCAAGCGCAGGTTCACACATGGGTGTTGCAAGTATGTTGGTCATAGTCATTAAGTATTTTCATCAATTACCTTTTAAGTAGGTAAAGCGAATCTCAGCATGTATCAATTATAAGTTCTTTAGGCTTTTGATTAACTTGTGTGAAGCTAAGGTGCCTTTCAGCAAAGTTATTGCAAGTGCTTGTAGGTGGACTAGGGTAAACAGGGCTCTAGATTGTCATTTACAGCGTATATGTCTACCTTAAAGGTATGTGCTCAGGTAGGCGTTACATACTTGCTTATTGTAACGCCTTAATGCTGTTGTCACGGCGTAGCTGTCTCACGTTTGCTGTTCTTAGCAGTGTTCACAGTATGTTCACAACAAGCGTGATTACAATCAACTATGACTTAGTGATGCTCATAGTTGGTTACAACGCTTTGCGATTACTACTGTTCTAGCTTAGTGGGTGCAAATTCAAAACTATCTCCAAGTCTATGCTGTTACGTAACGCGCATTCAGATTTACTAAATTAGACGACATTCCACGCAGCAGCTAAAACCACTAGCTAGATAATACACGAACGTATCAGAGACGTTTTAGATACCTTGACTCTAATTTAAGTAATTTTGTCACTCGAGCACCTTACAAATACACACTAAACCGTTTACAAGATAATCTATGTCAGATTTGCAAGTCGACTAAATATAAAGGCGGTATCACTCAATCCGAGCAAGCAGTATGAGACAACATTGCATTTGTAGAAATCAGTAACGCATG
>JBCCBI010000088.1:0-15127 GCA_039034155.1 Deinococcota bacterium
ATCCGTTGGGTTAAAAGCAGGGCTCGAGAAAGCAATTAAACTTACTATTTTAGTAAGCCTGTTAGCAGCACCTTCGGCATTCGCTCAGACTTCTAGCGCTCAGAATTTTGGTGGCGTCCTCATGCCGCGTGCTGACTTAGCTGGTCCGTTCTATTTAACGCGCGTCTTGGATGGTGACACGTTTATCGTCGATCTAGACACCTATCAAGACGTGGTAGACCTTATTGCTGTAGACGCCCTCGAGCATCCTGACCTCAATTTGTTTTTGGGCAGGTTACTTGGCGGGCAGCGTTTGTGGCTCGAGCTAGACGAATTTAATCGTGACTTTGACGGGGACATTATGGCGTATGTCTATGTTGAGGACGCCATGGGCGACTGGTACTGGCGCGGGTTGCGGCTCACGCAAGTTAACAAGTTTTTGATTGAGAGTGGGCTAGCCGCTCAAGCCTCGAGCATCAACGTGCGTTACCAAGACGTCTACGACAACATTCCTGCGAATATTCGCTATGTTGAAGCAGAAAGCCTCGCAAGCCGCCTGAACGCTTACATGTTTGTTGACTTAGAGAGTGACACCATCAACCGGAGATTTTTTAAGCGTTACTTCTAAACTTTTTAGCAGGTCTGTCATTTTGAATCACCCTCGTCATGTGTTGACTGAGGGTGATTTTCTATATGATGTGCTTTAACTAACCTAAAAAGTGACCTATCTTACCTAAAATACCTTCATCTAGTCTTTAGATTTAGTAGTTTTCGTCATTTTGTGCCTAAATTTGGGACAAACGTCTTCGTGACATCACCGGCAACTTGTCATACTATTATTTGCTTATCTTTCTGCCTCGAGGACTTGCAATAACAATGACTTGCAATAACAATCTCACGCAGATGACTTGATACCGATGATGTTGTGAGGTCGTTTGCTAGCAACCTGTGCTCAATAACGCTTGTTGATATCTCTTAACCTAGCTAGTTGAGGATTACAAACACCTGATGATGACGCCCTAACTGATATGCTCAATGATGTGTCCCTAACGTCCCCACCTGCTGCTAGTGACCTGCCAGCGACCCAGCCAGCAGCACCGTCTGTCACACCTCCAAGTGCAGTGGCATTGACAGGTGTGTCAAAACGTTATGGCACGCAGCTTATTTTGCGGAATCTCAACTTAGATATTGGCATCGGCAAAACGGTACTGCTTTGGGGTAGTAACGGCGCAGGTAAAACAACCTTGCTGAAACTAATAGCTAGCCGTCTGCGTCCGTCTACAGGTAGCGGGCAGATTTTTGGACTAGATTTAGTTAAGCAAGCCGCGCTGGTACGCCAGTGTGTTTGCTACGCGCCTGTCTTAGGTGGCTTTTACGGCAGTTTGAGCGGGCAAGAAAACCTCGAGCTGGCCCGTCATTTTTATGATAAACCCGAACAAACACGGGATGATGCTTTGAACGCGGTAGGGCTGTGGCAGGCCAAAGATCAGTTGGTAAGGCGTTACTCGAGCGGCATGAAAAAACGCTTAGCCCTTGCCAAGATGCGTTTAAGTGGTGCGCCACTGTGGTTGTTAGATGAACCTTATGCCTCACTAGATCAAGATGGTAAACGTTTGGTGGATGAGCTTTTAGTAAGCGCTACAGCTAGCGGGCGCACCATCATCATTGCCTCGCACGACGTGCAGCGGGTGCAAGCCTTTGCGGATGGCACCATTTACTTAGATCAAGGTCAACTTTTTGCACGTACACCCGAAGACGAGGCTTACTAATGGGCTTATCTTCAACTCAGTACTCGTCTAATCAACCTCAGGGATTTGGGGGCAGCATTTACCGTGATCTAAGCCATGTTGTGCGAGTAGCAGGCAAAGATATACGGCTCGAGGTTCGTAGCAAAGCCATCACCATAGCCACATTGTTTTTCGCCATTTTGGTCTTGGTGATTCTGGCCTTTGCCATTGGTCCCAGTGAACAGTTTTTGCGCAACGGTGCTGCTGGTGCACTCTGGGTGGCACTTGCTTTTGCTGGGGTGACGGCGGCCTCACAGAGTTATCAACATGAACTGGAAGATGGGGCATTTGAGCAGTTGCTACTTTATCCTGCGCCGCGCACCACCCTCTTTTTGGGGAAGCTAATTGCTAACTGGTGCTTTATGATTGTGTTAGCACTGGTACTCACACCTTTGTGCAGTGCGCTATTTGGAATGCAAATTACAGCACACGTGGTGTGGTTAGCCCTCACAATTGTGCTTGGCACGCTTGGATTTGCACTTATTGGCACCTTTTACGCAGCACTTACGGCCAACTTGCGCGCGCGCGAATCGCTGCTTCCCGTGCTCATGCTTCCTATTGTAGTGCCGGTGCTGCTTGCAGCAGTTAGCGCTACAGGTGAAATCGTGCAATTGGGCAACCTTGGACTCGCTCAGGATTGGCTAAGATTATTAGCAGGCTTTGACCTTATTTATTTAGTTGTATGCAGTAGCTTGTACACCGTTGTTGTTGAAGAATAAACCGCCGGATACTAATTGATAGTTGTAGATATAAACGTAATTCTGTACACATTATCTTGACGCAAATACTCGGATTAAAGATGTTGACTTATTAATAGCATTACTGTGACACGGGGGAATCATCTGATTTTGATAGAAACATACTTGTATAAGTTGTTTAGGAAGGTAACTCAGCAACTAGACAATATCAACATTTTAGGGCAAGAGCCTTGCAGAATTAGTGAAGCAAATTTGATGTAACGATCATCACGTGTCTATATCTGGAAACATCTACATCATTTTGATGTCATTGTTTTGATGTTATCGCAAACAACCGGATAGGCACTCGTAAGGAGAGGATGAGTTTGAAACCACTAACCCTGCCTCGAGCTGAGGCACATAGGCCTGCAGTGACAGGACTAAACGAACGCCCCACGTGGTTAAACGCGCTTGCAGGTGTGAGTTTAGCGCTGTTTGCCATTGGACTTTACATGGCACTGGTGACCTCGCCACCAGATGTTCAACAAGGTCAACTTATCCGTATTATGTACGCCCATGTTTCAGTGGCGTGGATTTGCTTTTTAGCTATTTTTATCTGCGCTATTTTTGGTTGTTTATACCTCTGGCGCGGCAACCGAACCCATGATGTGATTGCCTGCGCTAGTGCTGAGCTAGCTTGTTTTTATGCCGGGCTCACTCTTGTTGGCGGTATGACCTATAGCCGCCCAACGCTCAATACGTGGTGGGCGTGGGATGCTAAACTTACCGCAACAGCTTTACTTTTTGTGCTGCTGGTGGGGTACTTCATTGTGCGCGGCATTTTAGATGATCCACAACGGCGCGGGCGGGTGAGTGCAGTCATCAGCCTTATTATTTTGGCGGATGTACCAATCATCTACTTTGCATCTGAGTGGTGGCGTACCCTCCACCCGTCTAAAGCCATTAACTTAGACGGTAGCGGCATCACCATGGATCCTAGTATGTTGCAAACACTGCTGGTCAATGTTGGTATTGCCGCGCTTATTTACGGGTTATTGATGGTTGAGCGGGTGCGCATTGGCAAGTTAGAGGTGAGGCTCGAGCAGCAGCATTACACGCACCAAGAACGTAACCAACCAGCATCCAATCAGCCAGACACGGTGCGCATCTAATGGTCTTTCCCGGTTGGACAGCGTGGCATTGGGTGGCGTTTGCGTGGGTGCAACTCATAGGAGCCTATGTGGGTTACATCGCGTATTTACAATGGCGTTTAAGGAAGCTCGAAAAACAGCAACACACCCTCACTGAACTTGATCACACATCTTTCGGAGATACCCGTGGCTGATTCACCTCAACCCAACTCAACACCTGCAGATAGTATTCGCTACCCAGTAACGGCACTTGACAGTGGCCGCAACCGCGTCAGCAAAAAAATTGCTTATGGTCTTGCCGGCATTGGTGTGCTCATTGTTGCAGGATTGTTTATTTACCAAGCTCTCAATACCTCGTTGGTGTACTTTATTCTGCCCAGCGAGCACGCCAGCAACCCCAGCCAGTACGTTAATCGGCGCATTCGCTTGGGCGGCATTGTAGAAAAAGACTCGGTGAGTTTTGATGATGAGCAGTTACTGCTTAACTTCTACATCACCGACAGCATTGACCGCTACGCCGTATCGCACTACGGTACACCCCCTGAATTGTTCCAAGAGAACACAGGCGTGGTGGTTGAGGGTGGTTTTGAAAACGGCGTGTTTGTGAGCGATAACTTACTGGTAAAACACAGTGAAGTTTACGAAGCCGCGCCAGACGGCACGGTTGATCTAGATATGTTACGGGAGTCTTTAGAGTAATGCCTGAACTTAGTTTGAGTTTACCCATGCTCGGAACCGCCAGTTTGGCGCTAGCAATGGCAGTTGCCGTCTATGCGGTCGCAGCTGGAATCATGGGTGCCATTCGCCACGATGCACGCTTACAAACCTCTGCTCGTTATGCTGCAATTGCCGTTTTTATGGCTATGACGACGGCTGTGCTCACCATGCAAACAGCACTCTTAACAGACGACTTTAGCGTGGAGTATGTGGCCCAAACCTCGAGGGCAGCGTCTCCTCTATGGGTTAAAGTTGTGACGATGTGGGCAGCGCTCGAGGGCTCCATTCTTTTGTGGGCCTGGTTAGCCAGTGGTTACACAGCAGTTGTTGCCTTTGCAAGTCCCAACAACGCTTTACGCAACTGGGCTATTGTAGTGCTCAATGTTGTGTCTGTTTTCTTCATTAGCGTAAACGCCTTTGTAGCTAATCCTTTTACTCTGGTCCCCAATCCACCCATGGACGGCCCCGGACCAAACCCTCTCTTGCAAAACCACTGGATGATGGCTGTTCACCCGGTGCTCATGTACTTGGGCTTTGTGGGACTCACCGTGCCGTTTGCGTTTGCTATGTCGGCGCTAATCAACAAACGCCCTGGTAGCGAGTGGATGAGCCAGACCCGCGCGTGGACCATCAGCGGGTGGGGCTTTTTGGGCATTGCCAAAATTGCCGGTGGCTGGTGGAGTTACGAAGTACTTGGTTGGGGTGGTTACTGGGCTTGGGATCCAGTTGAAAACGTCAGCTTTCTACCGTGGCTCACGGCGACGGCGTTTTTGCACAGTGTGCAAGTTCAAGAGCGGCGACGTATGCTCAAAGCGTGGAACTTACTGCTCATCATCCTCACCTTTGCCCTCACTATTTTGGGCACGTTTATCATCCGCTCGGGCGTGGTGTCCTCGGTTCATGCCTTTGGAGACGGCCCAGTTGGCCCTTACTTTTTAGCCTTTTTCTTGCTGGTTGTACTCGTCTCATTTGGCCTGCTCATGTTGCGCTGGGATCAAGTGCGTGACCACGGCGAGCTAGATGCCATCGTTAGCCGCGAGGGCAGCTTTTTGCTGGGAAATGTGCTGTTTTTGGCAATGACCTTTGCCGTGCTCCTTGGTACGCTCTTCCCGCTGTTTGTAGAGGCCGTTTCTGGCGATAAGGTGACCGTTGGTGCGCCCTTTTTTAATCAGGTGAGTTTACCTATTTGGTTAGCTATTTTTGCACTTATGGGCATTGGCCCGTTACTCCCGTGGCGCAAAGCAAGTCATCAAAGCCTCGTTAAAAACCTCGCTTGGATGGTGGGGATTGGACTGGTAAGCGCGCTGATTGCCTATGTTGCAGGTGTTCGCAAAGTTTACCCGCTGTGGACAGTAGGCTTTGCAGGCTATAACTTTGCAAGCATTGTGCTGCTGTTAGATGCTGCTATTCGCCCGCGGATGCGGATTAGCGGGCGCGGCTTTTGGTCGGTATTTGGACAATACGCTGTGGAAAGCCGTCGCCGTTTTGGCTCCATCATCGTGCACTTTTCGGTGATTATCATGGCGCTCGGTGTAGCCGGCAGTGGTGGCTACCGCGTGGACGAACAGGTGCGTATTGAAATTGGTGAGAGCGTCACCTTAGATAGTAATTACCGCCTCGAGGTTGTTGACCGTTTTATGGAACAAACACCTTACCGGGTTGCGGGCGGTGTACTGGTTAACGTTCACCGTGGCAACCGCCAAATTGCTAGCTTACGTCCTAAAATCAACGTCTTTTTAGGTCAAGAACAACAACCTGTGCCCACACCAGACGTGCTCTACACCGTCTGGCAAGACATCTACCTTAGTGTTAGCGGCACAGTCAGCCCAGACCAAGACTTTGTGGTCTTGCGAGTTGTGCAAAGCCCGCTTGTTGCGTGGATTTGGGTCGGCGCAGTCATCATGCTCGTTGGCACGTTTTACTGTCTCTTACCTAAGCGCCGCTACGTACCCGTACCTGCACGTCAAGCCGTGCCAGCAAGTTAAGTAAGGAGCTAGTATGTCTTCAGCAGATATGTCTAGTACAGAATCATCAGCTAATTTAGCTCCAGTGCATGGTACAAATCCACCACATAGTAATAATTCACCACATAGTAATAACCCAACACGTGATGAAGGTTCCAAAACGTCATCTTCTGAGCAAAACGCAATCAAGCGCTTACTTTGGCTCATAGCGCTGGTAGCAGGTCTAGCCTCGTTGTTTGCCTACGGGATTATGCGCAATCCTAACCGCCGCGACAACATTGACTCCGTACTTGTCGGCGGACCCCTACCCGAGTTTGATATGCCCTTGTTTGAGCGTTATCACGATCGCTTTGGGGCGCGTTATCAGTTTGATGAAGATGGTGCGCAGCTTGCTGCCCTCACAGGTAAACCGATGATTGTCAACTTTTGGGCGTCTTGGTGTGGCCCGTGTCGGGATGAAGCACCGGTGCTCGAACGCACCTGGCGGCAATACGGCGACGACGTGCTCGTTATTGGCATCAACACCCAAGACCGCAGCCGTGACAACGCGCGGGCGTTTTTAAGCGAATTTGACCTCACCTTCCCTAACGGTGTGGACGAAAATAGCCGTATCGGCATCGACTACGGTATTTTTGGCTTACCTGAAACCTTTTTCGTAGCTGCTGACGGCACTTTAGTCTACAAACACGCTGGCCCCATCACCCAAGCGATGATCGACATCCAATTAGAAAGTATGTTGCCCTAATGTTGACAAGATTATCCATCAACCTAAAATTCCCAAGCCTCACACACATCTTGTGTTACGTGTTGGTGATGCTTGTAATGCCTCTCACCTATGCGCAACAACCTCAATCTGACAGCGACTTGAACCGTGAAGTCTTTGAAATCTCGAGACTCTTACGTTGCCCTACCTGCCGCGCAGAATCCGTCTCGGAGTCAAGCGCACCCATTAGCATTGAAATGCGCGAAATCATTAATGAACAACTTGCCGAGGGCAAAAGCCGTGAAGAAATTCTGGCATTTTTTCAAGCACGCTACGGCGATTGGATTTTGCTAGAACCACCCCGCCGTGGGTTTCATTTAGTTGTCTGGATTATGCCTATTGTCGGCACAATTGTTGCTTTTGTGCTCTTAGTTCTCTTCTTACGCCGCTGGCAACGCAATGCCAGCGTACCTGTTGAGGTGAGTGAACGCGACCTCGAGCACCTCCGCAAGGTTATGAACGACCAACCTACCCAAGATTTGGGGACACCCTAAATGCTCAGTGTGTTTTTACTAGTACTCCTAGCCGTCGTCATCTTTGCGTATGTGGCACTGCCACTTATTGTGCCCAACTACGCTGACCCGCTCCCCAACATGCGTGACCCGGTTGAGGAAGACCTCGAGGAAGAACGCGACGCCCTCATTAAAGCCATTCGTGAGCTAGATAGCCGCAGCGATCTACCTCAGGAACGGCGTGACAGCTTGCGGGCCCGCTACGAAGCCAAAGCTGCTAAAACTTTGCGCGCCCTTGATGAATACAGCGCACGAGATAAAGGTAAACGCAAGCGTGCACCCAAGCCCGCCGCGCCAAAACGCGCACCTGTTGCCCTCATTATGTTTTTGGGCATTATGATTGCCAGTGCCTCAGCACTAGGCGGCTGGATTTTGCCGCGTTTTGGGGATACCACAATTACCGTTGCCAACGAGCGTTTAGACGATGCTGCTGACCTGGCGCTCCTGCAGCGGGCAGCTGAACGTGACCGCTCGAGCGATACCCTCATGGCGCTTGCTGAAGGCTACTGGACACGTGGTGAAGACGCCCGCGCCGCTGAAATTTACCAGCAGGTCATTGACCTTGACAACGCGCCTGCACTTGCCTACCGCCGCCTCGGCTTACTATCGTTACAGCAAGATATTGATGTAGCAAGAACCTACCTCGAGGAAGCCCGCTTGCGTGACCCCGACGACCTTGACACCCTTTACAGCTTAGGGGAGGTCTACTTTGCCACCAACCGCCCCGCAGACGCAGCTGGCGCGTGGCAAGATTTTCTAGCGACCGAAGCAGGTGTCGATGACCCCGAAGTGACCGCCCGGTTGATGGCAGCTGAGACAGTGATTCCGCTGGCCCAAGCCGTGCGTGACAATCCATCTGAAGAAACTCTCGCAGATTTAGCAGATGGTTACTGGCGACTCGAGGAACGTGAACGCGCTGCCGACATCTACTTCCTGCTTTTGACTGAAGAAAACCCTGAAAGCGCCATCGCCTTAAGTCGTTTAGGGCAAGTGCTCTTTTTTAGTGGCCGCAATGAAGACGCCATCGGCTTTTTGGCACGTGCCAACGAGCTAGCACCTGACGACTTGCACACGCTGCTCTTTTTGGGGAATGCCTACTTTAGCCTCGAGCTGTTTGAGGCTGCCATCGACAGTTGGAACGACTATATTGAGGTCACTGGCGAACAAGGAGCCGGGCGCGTGCCTGAACTCATTGCTCAAGCAGAAGCCCGTTTGGCAGGTGAAACCAGCTTGCCCACAATGACCTTGAACCCAGCCATGCCCGACACACCTATGGCAAACGCACCTGTAGCGACATCTACTGTAACTGTACCAACCGTAACCGTACCAACTGCAACCGTACCGACCGCAACCGTCACAACCTCCACCGTGCCTGCCTCAGACGAAGCTGCTGACGCACTTGCGGCTATGGGACAACCCTCTCATGTGGGTGAGCGCGCGTTTGTCAACAACTGCTCAGGCTGTCATGGGATGCAGGGCCAAGGGGGCGCAGGTTATCAACTGGCAGGCAACGAACAACTTGAAGATATTGATTACATTATCAGGATGATTCGCAATGGGCGCGGGCTCATGCCAGCTTACGACGCGGTGATGAGTGATGAAACGATCAACAACATTGCGGCCTACGTGCAAGACGTTATTTATCCGATGCCAGCAAATTGAGTGCCATTTGTGTTCAGTGACGGTCTAGGGCTGTAAATGAATCAACCTGATGCCAACACTACGTCATCTCAAGCACATCGGCCTGATGTCACTCCTGATGCAAATGCTGATGTGAATGCTGCGCCAACAGCTCCAAGTAGCTCGAGGCGCAGCTTTTTACAACACACACTCACCTGGTTGTGGCGCGTTCCAGTAATTGCAGCACTAGGCGGTGGCGCGTGGGCGTTTTGGCTTGCTTACCGGGTTCACTTCATCAAACCAGCACCCAGCAAAACACCAAGCTATCGAAATTTTGACCCCGTCACAGTGACTTCAGTTGATGCATTAAATAATGTGTGGGACAGCCTCGAGTTTAGTTATGCTGGCTTACCTGCGATTCTCGTGCGACTTCCGGAGGCAAGCTCTGGCAGCCTCGAGCTAAATGGCAATCACTACATCGCCTTAAGCCGTTTGTGTACTCACCAAAGTTGTCTTGTCGCCTTAAAAACCGACCCTGAGGCCATTGCCTTTGCCTACAACTTCCGCACAGATAGCCCGGCACTTGCCTGTAACTGTCATTTAAGTGTGTTTTCGCTGACCCAAGCAGGCAGAGCAATGAGTGGTCCTGCGCGTTTGCCGTTACCGAGGATACGGCTCGAGCAAGATGGCGACAATATCATCGCGACAGGCTTTGAAATGTCTGAGCCTTTATCTTAGGTTGTCCTACCGTCTTTCGGGAAAAGGAAGTTGGCAGTATTTGCCGTTAAACGTTCCGCCACGTGAAGTACATTCTGCTTCGACATCTTCTGTATTAGCAATAGCAGCTATAAACGTTATACTATCCAATCTATCTACAGTAAATATAAAAGCGGACGTGGCATCACCAATGGACATTTTAACTAGCTCATCACCATCCAAGACATAAAGCTCTCTAACCTGTTCTGCTCGAGATGAAGGCATAGGCGCATCTACAGGAATAATCAGTTGAACGGGCGAGTTAAAAATTGAAGCTGATGTTGATGAAAACTGGTAGAAACTTTTTGCTTCAAAAGGTTTTGATAACTCAGGAACTTGTTCAAGTGAAAGACGTTCGATACTAAACTCTACAGGTTCACTTAAAGCAGCTTCTGGCACAAGAATATAGGCATCACCTAATTGAACAGCACCACCTGCATTATCAACTACATTTATGCTTGTCGTAGACTCATTTGCTAACGCTTGAGCTATTAAAATCAGACTCACAAAGTAGAACGAGTAAATCCAAAAGAAACGCTGCTTCATAGTTGTCATCTCCTGACATGTTGTCTTGGAAGCACAACAATGCTAAGCCAACGTTGGGAGTATCACCTCCTCATCAAACGACTTCCAATAATCATGGTAAAAGCTTTCTTCAAACATTTGAGTCATCTAGCGCGTAAGGTGGCTGCCCAACAACATCTTCATCATAAAGATGCCGCTGCCTATCGCGCAGAGCAGGTTTAATACCAGCATTGCGAAGCGCCTGCCAGACATTACTCCAGACACCATCTGCATACTTAAAGCGCGCGCCAAAATCATCTAGCTGAAAATCAATCCAAAAGGCAGCTGACCATTCGCTTAAGCCTGTAAAAAACACGCGAATAGCCAGCACACCCTCACTTTGCTGAACGGCTTGCTCGAGCAGAGCTTTCACCTGCTTCGGCGAGTGACTTGGGTCCACATGCACGGTGTAGCGCATCCAATACTCTTGGCTAGGGTAGTTATAATTTTGAACAACTTTGTCTGAAGCTGTGCTGTTAGGAATGCTGATGATGTTACCTAGTGGCGTCCGCAAGCGTGTTGTGCGCCACGTGATGTCGATAACTTGTCCAGTTTCCACGTCGTCAATCGTGACCCAATCGCCTACGCGAAAGGGCTGCTCCATGTTGATGGCTAACCCCGAAAAGACATTGGCGATGTTGATTTGTACGGCAAGTCCAACCACCATCACCAAGACACCAGATGTGGCAAGTACACCCGTAAGCGGTTGATTAAACACAAACGACAACACGCCAAAGGCTGCCAGCGCACAGACAATGATGGCAACTGAGCCGCGCATCACGCTGGGAACAGTTCGCCCCGTGCGGTCCTCGAGCGGCACCCAAACAAATTCTTCAATGGCAAAGAGTAACAAAAGTGCTGGCACCAACCACCACAACATGGCGTAGAGCTGCGTCCCCAATACTTGATAACTTGCGCTACCCTCCGGCAGGGCGCGTCCTAACAGGTCGATGACGACAACCTCGCTAGCAAGTAGCAAGATAATGCTCGAGGTCGCCCCAAGTAGCCATAACACGACACGCAGAACATCGTAATGACGCAACTTTGGAAACACCCGAATGAGAAGCTGAGGCAACAAACTTATCACCAGGATGCCTAAACTCACACCCGTAAGCCAGCGCGCAAGGTCTACAGGCAAGCGGCGACGCACTTGTAAGCCGCTAGGCAGTAACCACAACACCGCATTAAACCGTGAATACCCTACGCTCCCCTGCGCTAAATAGTTAGGATTACCTAAACTACTCTCTGCAAAGGTATCTTGAAAAAAAGCTCGTCGGGCTACCCGCCAACCAAAGACATCTTCTAACCTGTTTACAAATGGATTAACGGTTGCCACTGTTTCTGCTATAGGGCTCGAGGCTCCCCCGGTTAAGCCCAGCACATCCACTACATAAAGAACGTTGTCATTCGATTGTTCAATGTTACGAAACTGCACGCCCAAAACCCGCTCACCAAACGCGTGTGGCACAAACCCCAAACGGAAGCTACCCGACACGCGGTATAAACGATAATTGAGGTCGTCAACGCTAGTTTGCTCGAGCAATTCAAAACGGAGCGGCTCGGCAGCATTGGTAAACTCGAGCGCGTCAATATCTAAACTGCCCTCGTAGCGAAACCACAGGTGAAACGAGAGAGATGCGTGTAACTGCCCGGTGTCCACAGCCTCGACATCTAAAAATTCTAAGCCGGTGTAAATAACCTGTGTGCGGTACACATAGCGGTCAGCTAGCTCGAGTACGCGCCCATCAGCTACAGCCTCTTCTAAGCCTGCAAACGGCTCCTGCGGGATCATGCGAAACTGGGTTTGGGCTGAAATAAGCCGTTGATTTTGATACTGCCCCATCGTCACCAGCGTGACCGGGTCGCCATTGGGGTCAAAATAGAGGTTGCCCGTCGCTGCTGGTAATGCCGCCAAGGGTTCATTGATAGCAGCTAGCGCTTGCCGCAACGCCTCACGTTGCTCAGCTAAGGGCACAGAAAAATCAATTGCCTCAGAAGCGCTGCTCACAACCTTCGTAGCATCGTAATAGGTTGCTGACGACCAACTTGGTGTGTCGTTGTAGGTTGCGTTAAACGCATCCGCAATACGTTGAGCGCGTTCCCCAGCAACATCAAATAACAAGGGTGAGGCTACAAAGATCCCGTTTGAAAAGCGCCCCGGCTGACGGCGTTCTTGTACAAAGCCGTTGAGCGTATCCATAAACGCTTGGCTGCCCAGCGCGTCACCGCCAACAATCACATGACTGCCGCCCAAACGTCGCACATTGGCAACCAGTCTAGCAGCGTCTGGGGCGGCGGTTGCCAGTAAAATCATCGGTGGAGATGCACCTTCTACTGCCTGTGTTGATAGTGTGGAACTGACGACATCAGGTGTCGTATCTGACACGGAACTGTCGGTCGATGATGCTGACGTTATCATGGCTGATGTGATTGCATCTGCCGTAACTGCATGTGACACAAGCTGCTGCGCTAGGGTTCGCGTGGAATCACTACCCTCAGTTAGTAAGTGATACGACGTTACCCGGCCGCCTACTGCCCGAAACCGTGAACTAAACGCATCTGCTAATGAATTGCCGTAAACACTTCCATCTGTGATGATGTGGACACTTTCTTGTTCTAAAATGCGGTAACTGTAACGCGCTAAAAAGTCACCTTGGGTGTCGTTGTTAAAGACCGTGCGGAACGCGTAGCGGTTGCCCCGTGTCACCTCATTAGCGGTAGCACTACCCGTAATCATGACCAGACCAGCATCTTCGTAGATGTCGCCAGCGGCAATGCTGGTCGCGCTCGAGCGGTGCCCAATGACTGCTAAAGCGTCACTACGAACTACTTCGCGCGCGCGGGTGACAGCCAATTCAGGGTCGTTTTGGTCATCGTAACTAACAACCTCGAGCAACCGCCCCTGCACACCGCCAGCGTCGTTAAGCTCGTTCGCATAGAGGTTGGCAGCTCGCAACATATCTTCACCCAGCGCCCGATTGCTGCCTGTCATGGGACCAACCACAGCCAGAGTGAACGTATCAGCTTGAACTTGATTACACGCAGCTACCAAGACAAGTGAGTAGATAAGCAAGCCAGCGCGTAGAGTTTTCTTTATATGACGCTGATGCGTGTTGTATTGCGTATCCTTGCGGTGAGTATCGTTGCGGTGAGATAGTTGCTTTAGCCTTGGAATAATACGAGTTAAAAACCAGATCACGCTAGTTGCCTCCGGCCATGCCGAAGACCTTGTACAATCACATCCACATGCTGCCAGCTAAGCCCTTGTTGACCATTCACAAAACCACTATAGCAAAGCAGTAAATAAACGCCGCTGACATTTTCTTGTAGCTTCGCTTAGGTTGTTTAACACGTTCCGATAAGCCCCCATATAACAACGAGTCAAACACAAGGCTCATGCTAGACTGCTAACGTGAATGACAGTAGTATAGGCACTTTGGCATCTCATCAAGCTGTCTTCATGACGCATGACAGCACTTCAATGATTGGCTGGCTTCATACAACTGGCTTCACAAGATGTTACTCAATCCTTGACAACGTGATGCCATGCTAATTGTGACAGTGCTTACGAATATTATGGCACCTAATTTTATGACTATTAATTTGATGTTTGTAGCGTGGAAGAATGGTTAGTCACCGTCTCACTGCACTTCAACAGGTACACATGCATCAGGAGGTAAGCTTTTGAAACGCTTCCTTGGACCGCTGCTCACACTCGTTTTAGCCGTAGGTGTCGGGTTTGCAATTTATATTTCGCTGCAAGACCAGCGTGTGGTTGTTGTTAGCGGGCTTATTGGTTCAGAGAAAGAAGCTTTTTTTCTGGATGAGCGGGTCGTTGAACGCTTGCGGCGCGAACATGGGCTCGAGGTCGACTTTGAAAAAGTGGGCTCGAGGCGTATCGCCATTGAAGGTGGTGTGAACGGCACCGTTGATAACTATGACTTTGCCTTCCCCGCTGGCATCCCTGCAGCTGAAAAAATTCGCCGCGACTTTGACGTGCTGGGGTCTTACCGCGTCTTTTTCACGCCTATGACTATTGCCTCGTGGATAGACGTGGTGGACGTGCTCGAGGCAAACAACATCGTCCAGCAACGCAACGGCTACTACGGTATCGTGGATATGCGCGGGCTCATTGGGCTCATGCAAGATGACATCCGCTGGGAAGACTTACCCGACAGTGACAGCTTTGATGTTGGGCGCAAAGTGTTGGTGAAATCAACTAATATTCTATCGTCTAATTCCGCAGCTATGTACTTAGCACTCGCTAGTTACATCATCAACGAAGATAGGGTCGTACAAGACGACCAGCAAATTCGTGAGGTGTTACCCACGGTTGAAAAACTCTTTTTAGATCAAGGTTTCTTACCGGGATCATCGGCGACGCCGTTTGAAGATTATCTGATTAAAGGCATGGGCAACTCACCCTTGGTGATGATGTACGAATCGCAGTTTTTATATCAAGCATCACTCTCAGATGGCAGCATTCGCCCAGATATGGTGCTACTTTACCCGGAGCCGACCATCTACACCCAACACGTGCTCACCGCTATGAGTGAAGCGGGTGAGCGTTTGGGTGAAGCGCTTACCACCGACCCAGAACTGCAAAAACTGGCCATCGAAAACGGCTACCCGATCGG
>JBCCBI010000089.1:0-15096 GCA_039034155.1 Deinococcota bacterium
GGCACGCTGAATGCGCTGCTGAATGACATATGCGTGGGGCGTTTGCCCTATAGCTACCTTAAACGCTCGAGCATAGTGGTAGATACTCAAGCCCTCGAGCGTGGCAAGCGTGGCAAGTGAAAGGGTTTGGGAGAGGTGCGCTTCAATGTACTCCAGACTTATAGAAAACCTACCTGTCCTTTTAAGGTTTAGAGACACCTTAGGTGTCGTTTCGCTATAGTGGCGCAAAAGATGTAACGCCAAGGTTTGCTCGAGCATCTGACTGTACAGTTCACCCCCAGGCTGAAGCGACTGAATCTCTGCTAGCAGAGTGTGGCTTAACTGTTCAATGAACGGGTCTGGCGTAGACAAGTCATCACGTAACGCTATCTGTGTTGAGGGAATATTAGTGGTTTCTTCGAGAGATGCCCATAAGTCAGGCAAGAGGAGAAATTGCAAGGTACTAGCCTGACCTTTTGCTGACTCCCAGGTAGAATTTGCACCGCGTGGAACAAGTGTGACATCACCTTTAGAGATAACACTCTTCTTAATCTTCCCATCAAGGTCCCGTTGCATCAGTTGCCCACCGCTAAGGGTCACACTTAGTTGTTCACTTGCTATTGGTGGAACTTCAAAAGGACCACCGCCTTGGTATACAAACTGACTGATAACCGTGTGATGTAGCCTTGTATGGAGCGTAGGGCTTGGAGAAGTATCCACAAAACTGATTATAAATGCCTGTGCTAAAATACGCTTGATCAAACCTGTAAGTGAAGATTCTAAGCTTTCCAGCTAGTGATGGATTTGGCATACTACCAGGCAGATAAGGTCTTGTTTTTGAAGCTGGGGTGCTATCCTCCGCTAGCACTTTAAGCCCCACCAACCCTGCACCACATGTCCGTCGCCGCTAATTCCGCTTTGACTTCAGCCGCTACTGCATCTTGCCAATCCTTACTCATGTCTGTGTTCTACAAGTGGCGTTTTTGAGATGCACCCGATGTTGTGTGCCGAAAAGATAGCTTCTAAATGTTACTGCTGCGTGTGGTCTTACCCATAGCGATGTGGCTAAGCTAAGGTGATATGAGCGCAACTACGAAACCCAACATTGAACGTCACATCTTAGTCCTTGGGGATCAACTGACCCGTGAAGTGGGCTTGTTAACGGCTGAGCAAGACCCTGCCACTACCTCAGTGATATTAATTGAATCGGTGGAGCTAGCCACTAGCATGCGCCACCACAAACAAAAGTTAGTCATGACCTTTGCGGCTATGCGTCACTTTGCAGAGAGCCTCGAGCAAGACGGCTATCACGTTAGCTATTATCAGTCTGCTGAGAGTTTTAGGGCAGGTATTACTCAGTATCTTGAAGATAATCTGGGCGTGACGCTCGAGATGCTCAACCCTAACGACTACGGCTACATAGACATGTTGCGCCAGTCTGCTGAGGATGCTGGTGGTAACTTAAAGACGCATCCGAACCCACTCTGGTTAAGTGATGCTAAATTGTTTACCGACTGGGCTGAGGGTAAAAAAGAGTTGCGGCTCGAGTACTTTTACCGCACCATGCGCAAACGCTTGGATTACCTCATGGACGGCGATCAACCTGCTGGCGGCACCTGGAACTACGATAGCGACAACCGCAAAACGCCTGAAAAAGGGCACACCTTTCCAGAAAAACTCACCTTTGAACGCACCAATATCACCGCTGAGGTGATTAACTACATTGAAACAACATTTCCTGATCACTTTGGTACAACTGAGGCGTTTAACTACCCAGTCACTCGGCAGCAAGCACTGGATGCCCTCGATCACTTTTGTGAAACCCGCTTGCGCGACTTTGGTCCGTTTGAGGACGCCCTTGTGCAAGGCGAACCGCAGCTCTACCACAGTTTGCTGAGTGCGCCCCTCAACACAGGACTACTTACGCCGCAAGAGGTTTGTGAGACCGCACTTGCCTACGCAGCAGATGGTCGCCGCAAGATTCCCCTCAACAGCATCGAAGGGTTCATCCGCCAGATGATTGGCTGGCGTGAGTTTATGTTTCAGATCTATCACTACAAAATGCCTGAGTTTAAAGACGCCAATGCTCTAGGGCACACCCGCAACCTCCCCGATCTGTTTTGGACAGGTGAGACTAAGATGAACTGCCTCAAACAAAGCTTAGATCAACTTACTGAGCACGCCCACAACCATCACATTCAACGGCTGATGATCTTGGGGAATTTTGCATTGCTAATGGGTGTGAATCCGCAAGAACTTCTTGACTGGTTTACGGCCTGCTACATTGATGCCCTCGACTGGGTGATGGTGCCTAACGTCATTGGTATGAGTCAGTATGCAGACGACACGTTTACCAGCAAACCCTATGTGTCAAGCGCCAATTACATCAACAAAATGAGTGATTACTGTAAATCATGCCATTACCAGCACAGCAAGACAATAGAGGCTAATGCCTGTCCGTTTAACAGCCTCTACTGGGAGTTTATTGACCGCCATGAAACCCGCTTTGGCAAGAACCCGCGCATGAACTTAACGCTTGGCAATTGGCGCAAGCGCAGTGATGATGCTAAACAAGCTATTCGGGCGCGTGCCAAGGATGTGCTGAAGTTGCTCGAGGCCGGTGAGCTTTAACCAGTAAAGCTCTAATCAGCAAAGTTAACGGTTTATATTGCTACTACCAGGGTCAGACAAATAGCGAAAAACCTTGTCTGCGGGTGCTGGCTTACCAAAGTAGTAACCTTGTAAAACATCACAGCCAGAATGAACTAAAAACTCAGCTTGCTCACGCGTTTCAACACCTTCAGCTACAACGGTCATATTGAGGTTATGGGCCATGTGAATCATCGTGGCACATAGCGATGCATCGTCTTGATTGGTCGGTAGGTTGCGAATAAACCCACGGTCAATTTTGAACTGCACCACAGGTAAGTGTTTGAGGTAAGCGAGCGAGGTTGTACCTGCGCCAAAGTCATCCATAGCAATGCGAATGCCCTGACTGCTAAGTTTTTGGAGAGCGTCGTTAGCGTGGTTGACCGCATCTGCCACTAAATTTTCGGTCACTTCAACAATAAGGCGCTGCGGCGGCATGTCGGCATCTTGCAAAATGTTAGCGATACGTTCGGGCAGAATAAGCTGGTGCAAGTCGGCTGCAGATAGATTAACGGCCACATCAACCTTGTGACCTTCAGCGTCCCAAAAACGTTGTTGTTGCAGCACTTGTTGAAGAATCCAGTCGGTTACGCGGGGCATCATGCCGGCCTCTTCTAAAACGCTTAAAAACCGACCTGGTGTAAGCATTCCCAAATTTGGGTGGTGCCAACGCAATAGTGCCTCGAGCTCCACAAGTTGTTTGGTTTTGGCGTTCACCAGAGGCTGGTAATACACTTTAAGGTGACCCTGCTCTAAATGTGACCAAATATCTCGTTTGAGGAGCGTCTGTTCTGCAAAGCGTTCACGAAGGACCGTGTCAAAGACAACTAAGCTACCTACTGCGTGGCGTTTGGCGTGGCGCAGGGCAGCATCGGCACTGCGTAGGGCGTCGCTACTGGTCATGGTTGGCTCGAGCATGGCTAGCCCGGCTGACACAGAAATATCTGGTAAATGCGTTTTAAGGTGTGGTATTGAGTCGTAGAGCACCGTGCGGCTCGAGGCGCGAATGCGTTTGATGATGCGTGCAATAGCACTGTAAATTTGGGCTTCATCGGTGGCGTTCATCACCAGTGCAAATTCATCGCTAGCAGTGCGGGCGACCATTATTTGACCTGTTTGTGTATGACCTGTGTGCTCTTTACGCAGTACGCGGGCAACCCGCTGGAGAATAGCATCACCAGCTGCTTGTCCAAAGTCGCGGTTAATAAGGCGAAAGTTGTCAAGGTCGAAAAAGACCAGCGCGCCGCAGTCTGGTAAACTCTCCTCTAGCTTGCGTTGTAACGCCAAACGGTTGGGAAGCTCTGTTAATGGGTCTTCAAAAGCGTATTCAATAAGCCGCTCGCGAATGGCTTTACGCTCACTGAAAAGCGCGCCTAGCAAAATACCTGCATGAGTCGCACTCAGTAGACCTGTTTGTAGCGGGATAACATCGCCAGTGCCTAGGTAGCCGTTAGCAAATACCAACACAATTGTATTCACAATCCATACGCCAAACGCACACCGTCCAAAGCCGTTGCGAGCTGCGGTCCACAGCAGGGGCAAAAAGAGAATGTAGTTGTAGTCTATCCCCATGGGGCCGCGAAACCCGCCAACCACAATTAACGCTGAACCAACGATAGCTAGGACTTGCAGCACATCAATAATGCTGATGGGTTTATGTGAGTCGACAGTTGTAATCCAGTCTTCGGGCAAGGTGACAGCATAGAACTGGGGAAACTGCCGGGCAAACACCATCAAGAGCGGTGCGATTGAGGCAATACCAGTTGCATCACCGACAATATATGAAGTGAGGTAAAACAGCATTTGCTCGGCAGGTAAAATGCCCAAGGCTGTATAAATTGGAATAGTAAAAAGTCCATCAAAAGCTGGTCCCATCAGCGCGCCAAAAATCATAAACATGGCAACATCTTCAAGACGGTAAAGGCGTGGGTCAACCTTAAGGCGTTTGAGCAAAAGGGTGATGCTGCCGTAAACAACAAGCTTGCTCGAGGCATAGACCAACAGACTCACTGGAAACAGGTCAATATCTGGAACACCTAGTGCAAAATTGATGAGTTGTGATGCAAAAGGGGCAAGCCAGACAAGCCACCAATAGCCTAGACCTTGGGTAAGCAATAAGGTGAGTACCAACATAGACACAGGTGCCCACAACGACACTAAAGGATCAACAGCTAGAGGTAGAGCAACACGACCCCCTATATTGACAGCCACAATGTAGAGTCCAGTGATGATGAGTGTTCTGCGCAATGTAGGGAGTTTCAACTGCATCTCAGATTATTATGGCAGAAACATGAGATGCAAAAAGCAAACACGATAAGTATTTGTCTTAACTAACGTGAATAAGTGCAAACTTTGCTGATGAATACAAAGGTTGCTGTAGAAAGCTTGCTCTACGGCCATGTATGCTTAGTAGCAGCAATATCTAGCACGAGCATGTGTTGCAAGAAACTTGCATGGTGATGGCGGAGAGAGAGGGATTCGAACCCTCGGTAGAGGAAACCCCTACACCGGTTTTCGAGACCGACCCATTCAACCACTCTGGCATCTCTCCTCGAAATTGCAGTTTATAGATGTCATTATGTTGCGCTACAAGTATTTGCTAATGGTCACATCGATGCTAGTTACATCAGTAGATGGAACCTTAATAACATTATCTGAGTTTATCACAGGTCTTGACAAAATGATTTACAAACGTTGACGTCATTATCACTCGGATGTAGAAAGGCGTTCCATAATGCCTTGAGCAGCAGCTTCGTCGGTAATGAGGACATCGATATAGCCACCGCGTAGCGCGCCTAAAATAGCACGACTTTTTTCTTTAGTACCAGCTACGACAATTACAGTATCAATTTGTTTAAGAGCGTCTAGTCCAATGGAAATTGTACGTGTATTAAAAGGAATGTCCATAACCCTACCGTCATCATCATAAAACTGAGCGCACATATGTCCAGCGGCACCTTGCTGTTGCAGTTTGGTGAGCTCTTTTTGATTGAGGTAGCCTGTCCAAATGAGGCTCGAGACATTGGATGCCAGCGCGCCAATGCCCAGCAGCGCAACATCAGCCTGTTTACCAATCTCGAGCACGTCTTGCACAAGGTTTTCACTGGTAAGTAGGTCCCGGGTACGGCTATCCTCAACTAGCAAAGGTGCGTATAAATAGCGGTAGCTACCGCCGTATTTATTAGCGAGGTTACGTGATAAATCTAGCCCCTCAATTAGTGGATTATGCGACCCTAGTGCGCCAATAAGCTGCACCACGTTAATGTTTTGTTTGGGTTGCGGGCGAATATGCTGGATGGTGGCTGCCAGTGAGCGCCCGTACGACATACCTAAAATCATGCCATCACGAATGTGGGCATCGACTGAGGCAGCAGCAAGTTTGCCCAGCTCATCTAGGATATCTGCGTGACCAGTGGGCAAAATACGTACTTGCTTGAGCTTGAAGTGGGCTTTGAGTTGTTGCTCGAGCTGGTTGTAGTTTAACCAATCGCGGTGAATCGTGATTTCAACCAAGCCAATGTCCCTTGCGGTTTGTAGCGCCCGCGAGACAGTCGAGCGAGAGCTTCCTAACTTACGGCTAATCTGCAACTGGGTAAGCCCATGATCGTAGTAATCCTGAGCAACTTGTAATAACAAGTGAATGTCTTCTGGAGTGGATTGGGGCATGGGAATCGTCAGCGACCTTACCATAAGCTGCACATATGTGCAAAAGCACCCTAGTTCACCCTTGTGATGTGTAGGGTAGTAGGGTAAACTTTCATTACATCATCGTAACAAGCACTGTTGCACAACACTTGCTCTGCACTCGAGTATCACGAGTACTTGTGTCAAAAGCTAAAACTCAGGCTCAATAACCTGATTAAATTAGCTTGCTGAGATGTGTTTGTGAGGTGCTAAACCTAACATGACGCACATGCTCTTGAGATATCAGCGTTTGTGAACGTTGGTACATAACGTTGGTACATATGGGCATTTGTGCGCGTAAGGATGGATTGTGCCAAACATACATGACATCACCAGAGAATCGTGGATTTTAAGTAGCTTCCCTGAATGGGGAACCTGGCTCAACGAAGAAATTGAGCAAACTCAAGTTGAGCCGGGCAGTTTTGCCATGTGGTGGCTCGGCTGTGTGGGAATTTGGCTTAAAACAGAAGGCGCTAATGATCAAGGCAGTGCCAACCTCTGCTTTGATCTGTGGGTGAAAAGTGGTAAGCGCACGCAAGCCAACCCACTTATGACCGAGCAGCACCAGCACCAGCGCATGATTGGTGTGGAAAAACTGCAGCCTAACTTGCGTAACGCCATTTGCCCGCTTGATCCTTTTGCTATTAAAGAGCTAGACGTGTTATTTGCCACCCATGATCATGGTGATCACATTGACCCCCATGTAGCAGCGGCGGTCATTCAAAATTGTGATGCATCCGTGCAGTTTGTAGGGCCGCAAACCTGTGTGGACTTGTGGATTAGCTGGGGTGTGCCGGAAGAACGCTGCGTGGTGGTGAAACCTGGTGACAGCCTCACGGTGAAAGATACCGAGATTGTGGTGCTCGAGTCATTTGACCGCACCGAGCTGGTGACTGCACCCAAAGGGGTTGTGCTCAAAGACAATCCAGTCCAAGATATGGACAAAAAAGCCGTCAACTACCTTGTCAAGACGCCAGGCGGCAACCTCTACCACAGTGGTGACTCCCACTATTCCAACTACTACGCCAAGCACGGCAACGACCACGAAATTCATGTAGCCTTAGGGTCGTTTGGTGAAAACCCACGCGGCATGACCGACAAAATGACCTCGGTGGACATTTTGCGCATGGCAGAGTGCCTCAACACAGAAGTGGTTATTCCTGTCCATCACGATATTTGGACGAATTTCCAAGCTGACACTGATGAAATTTTAGTGCTCTGGAACATGAAAAAAGACCGCTTGCAATATAGCTTTAAGCCTTTTATTTGGCAGGTGGGTGGCAAGTACACCTATCCGCATGATAAAGACAAACTCATTTACAACTTCCGTCGCGGCTTTGAAGATGCGTTTGCCATCGAGCCCGATTTACCGTTCAAAGCGCTACTGTAGCGCCCCTAATTTTTGGTACTTAGGTCTGTGAGAGACCTCAGCACAACTTTTTAAGGAGGAGAAGAAAGTATGACTAAACGTTTTGTGAAGGTGCTCGTCACCCTGATGGCAGCCCTGCTTGTAACTGCCCTCGCACAGCCTTATGAAGACTATGAAGGCACCACCATTGTGGTGAGCTGGCCAGCCCTATCTCACTTTGAAATTGCCGCCGACTTTATCGATGAATTTACTGAGGAAACAGGCATTGACGTTGAACTGGATTTAACTCAGTACCTCAATATGAAAGATCGCCAAATTACCGAGATTTCTAAACCTGGTGGCGGCGATCTAGATGTTGTGGCGTGGGTGGTCTTCACTAAAAATGAATATGTAGCTAATGGCTGGCTCGAGCCACTGGCCCGCTTCCTCAACAACCCGCGGCTCACCATGCCCGACTATGACATCGACGACATCGTGCCAGCTTATCTCACTAATGGCGGTAAGTCTGGTGGGCGTAAGAGCTACCTAGATGGCGCTGGTGCGTCACTGTTTGGCATTCCGTTTAGCCCAGAAACCAGTGTACTCGCCTACCGCACCGATATTTTCGAAGAATACGACCTCGAGGTTCCTACAACTTATGACGAACTGCTCGAAACCGCTGCGTTTGTAACTGAAAACGTGCCAGATATGTATGGTATTACCACGCGTGGCTCAGCCGGTCACCAAGTGGTTCACGCTTGGCTCCTGCACTTAGCGCCTTTGGGCGGTACCGTGCTAGATGACAACTACAACCCCGTGGTGAATTCACCTGAGGCCATTCGCGCCACCGAAGTGCTCCAAACCATTCTTGAAAATGCCCCTCCCGGTGCAGAAGCTAACGGTGCAGGTGAGCAAGACGCAGCTTTCTTGCAAGGTGATACTGCCATGTATCTTGACCGTATGACCATTGCGCCCATTGCTGCCAACCCCAATACATCTACAATTGTAGGTAACGTTGGCTATGCGTTGCACCCAACAGATGTCACCTGCGGTAGTGAAACGGGTGGTTTTGCCATGGGTATTCCCAGCAACTCGCGCAACCAAGAAGCTGCTTGGTTATTCATCCAGTGGTTTACCAGCAAGATGGGTGACCAGATGGTTGTTGAGGCTGGCGGTAACCCTATGCGCATGTCCACCTTAGCTAATCCAGACTTGCAAGCTCTACGCCCTGAGTTCCCTGTGGTGCTCGAGCAACTTGACTGTGCCGATGCTGACTGGCGCCCGCTTATTCCTGAGTGGCCAGCTATGAACGCGCCTATTTTAGGTGAGGAAATTTCAGCGGCACTTACTGGGCAAAAGTCAATTGAAGATGCCCTAAATGATGCTAACGGCCGCCTTCAGGAACTGCTTGACCGCGCTGGCTACGATAGCTGGGAGTAAGCGTTAGCAAGTCATTAGCCAAATGATCTAAACGAATGTGGGATGCGTGTCTTGTTGAGATTATCAGATGCGTATCCCTGCATGACGTAAAAAGTTTTAGCTCATATTGAAATGATCTTATTTTTCTTGTCTGGGATGAGTAAGCTCGAACATCACAAAGTCGTTCTGTAACGACATCGCTAACAAAGGTGAAACTTATCTCGCAGACGATCTATAAACGTGTCTACCTAGTACGCAAGGAAGGAAGCTGAGGCTTAATGCGCACGCGTCGGTTTGTCCCCTATTTATTTTTGCTACCCGCTGCGAGCATCTTGCTGCTCGGTTTGATGGTACCGCTTTATAACTCAATTGTGCTCAGTTTTTATGACTGGAACTTTGGCCAGCCGTGGAGCGACAAGGTGTACCTGGGTGGTGAAAACTTTCGTAGACTCATCGGCGACCCTGTCGTCTGGCGGTCCGTGCGCACCACCTTTGTGTTTGGCTTTTGGGTGGTGCTTTTTGAAATGACGATTGGGGTGGGCTTGGCGCTCCTGCTCGAGAAACCCGTGCGCGGTGCGGCGGCATTCAGAACCGTCTTTGTGCTACCCCTTATGATTGCCCCCATTGTCGTGGGTCTCATTTGGCGCTATTTACTAGACGCGCGTAACGGTGTCATCAATTACTACTTAAATAGCGTCGGTGAAGTAATTCCTATCTTGCAAAACCTTGGCTTTCAAACCCAAGAGTGGCTCAGTGACCCCAGTTTGGCAATGGTCTCTATTGTGATTAGTGATGTCTGGCAGTGGACGCCTTTTATTTTTATGATTGTTCTGGCCGGCTTGCAGGGGTTGCCCGCTAGCATCATGGAAGCATCTTACATAGATGGTGCCAACTGGCGGCAGATGACCTGGTTTGTCAAGCTGCCTATGTTGCGAAATATTTTGCTAATTGCGTTATTGATGCGCATTATTGATGTATTTCGGGCGCTCGAGGTCATCTATATTATGACCAACGGCGGGCCTGGCAGCGTGACTCGAGTCCTCTCACTGCACTTATTCCAAACTGCTTTCACCTCGCAAGATTTGGGTTACGCCGCGACTATTGCGGTGCTCCTCAGCGTTATTTTGATTGTGTTTAGTGTGATTCTTATGATCTTTAATAATCCTCTGTCAGATAGGACCGCCTAATGCAACAGACCTTACAGCCAACCACTATCAGGCGGCGTTCAGTTATCCGCCGTGGGGATACCTCTGCTGTGTGGCGTTACATTGCGCTAATTGTGCTTGCATTTGTCACCCTTGCACCTATTTTTGTGATGTTTGCAACCTCACTCAAAACACCCGTCGAGATTCAATCGCGGGTGCCGCGTTGGATTTTTACGCCCACCTTTAGTAACTATCAAGAAGTCATCGTCCAATACCGGATGATTCCCTTTCTTACATCCTCTTTAGTCATTGGCTTAGGTTCAACGGTGCTAACTCTACTCACGGCGGGTATGGCGGCGTTTGCCCTCGCCAGAATGCGTTTTGCCGGTCGCGGGATTTTTGCCCAAACCACCCTGATCATTCGCATGATTCCCCCAGCAGTTATTGCTGTAGCCGTGATTGGCTTTTGGATTTCGTGGGGCATTGGCGACTTTGTTGAGGGGGTGCGCTTTACCTTACCTAATCGGCTAGGGCGCGGTGATTTCCTAGACGGGTCACAACTTGGGCTCATGCTGTTTTATACGGCACTCAATTTACCGTTTTCCGTGTGGCTGCTGTTTGGATTTATTCAGCAAATCCCAGTGGAACTAGAAGAAGCTGCCATCGTTGACGGTGCCAACATTATGGAAGTGCTTTTCAAAATCATCTTTCCACTTATGGGTGCAGGTTTTGCAGTGTCCGCCATTTTCACCTTTCGTATTGCTTGGAACGAGTTTATCTTGGCACTGTTTTTAACAAGTCGTTACACCAAGACCCTACCTGTGTTTGCCTCTGAATTTATTCGTGATGACGGCGTGCTGTGGGGGCAGATGATGGCAGTAGGTAGCCTCATTGCCATTCCGCCGCTTATCATCACCTTTTTTGCTGCTCGTCAGATTATTCAGGGTATGACCGCAGGTGCAGTTAAAGGTTAGATTTTGCTGACGGCAGACGTTTGAAGCATCAATAGTTATCAATGGCTCATGTTGCGGCATCAGCTAGATAAATTGGCAAGACGGCATTGAAAGTGATGGCTTTGGAAATAGAGCTAGTGTTTTGTGTGCGAGCATCAATCCTAGATAGACGTTGTTTATGTGCAATGAGCTTGCCTTCAGAATTAAAGCTTAATGCTGTAGGTGCTCACATGAAACGAAATTCGTTGTAACTAAGTTAGAGAACATCAGTAATGGCATATAAAACTACACTTGATACTGAATAAAGTCACCAGACGAGGTAGATCACCATGAACCGACCCAAATTGCAACTTGCCCTAGACATGTTTGACTTGCCTGCTGCGCTTGCGCCCGTTCAACGTGCTCATGATTACATTGACGTGATTGAGTGTGGCACCATTTTGTGTTTGTCTGAAGGTATGCACGCGGTGAGAGCCATGAAAGCGCTCTATCCAGACAAAATTGTGCTGGCAGATGTGCGTATTGCCGAAGCAGGAAGCATTATCTCCAAAATGTGCTTTGACGCGGGGGCAGACTGGGTCAGCGTGGTGAGTGGGGCAGCACCCGCCTCATTTGAAGTTGTACTAGCTGAAGCGCAAGCCAGGGGCCGCGACATGCAGATTGAGTTAAGTGATGGCTGGCAGTGGGAGCAAGTTGAACACTGGCGTAGGTTAGGTGTGGGACAAATCATCACCAAGCGCAGCCGCGACGCTGAAGCGCAGGGTAATTTGCAGTGGCAGGACAGCGATTTAGATACCATTCATAAACTTGCCGACATGGGCTACAAAGTCTCCATAGCAGGTGGTGTCAAGGCTGACGACGTAGCCCGGTTTGCAGGTGTTCCAGTTGATGTGTTTATTGTCGGGCGAGCGATTGCCAAAGCAGACGACCCAGCGGCAGCCGCCAAAACCTTTCAAGATGCCATTAGTGCTGCGTATGGTGCGGTAACTTCATGAATAGCATGATGAATTTGCCGTTAGGCATTTACGAAAAGGCTTTGCCGTATGACTTGACGTGGGCGAGCCGGCTCGAGGCCGCCAAGCGCGCCCAGTTTGACTACGTAGAACTGTCTATCGACGAAAGTGACGAACGCCTTGCCCGCTTAGACCAGGCTAATGCAGAGCGGGTGGATATTCGTAATGCCAGTATCGTCACCGGTGTGCCACTTAAAACCATGTGTTTAAGTGCACACCGCAAGTATCCGTTTGGCAGTGCGTCAGTGGAAACGCGCCAACAGGCACTTGATATTTTGGATAAAGCTGTTGACCTCGCCTGTGAGTTGGGCATTCGGGTGATTCAGCTAGCAGGGTACTACGTTTACTATGAAGATGAAACCGAAGCATCACTAGGACATTATCAAGACGGTTTAGCAAAAGGGCTCGAGCTTGCTGCCAAAGCAGGCGTCATGCTGGCTATTGAAAATATGGATACGGTTGGAGTGGCGTCGCTCGAGGAAGGCATGAAGCTGGTGAGTCACTTTAACTCCCCGTGGCTCCAGCTTTACCCAGACCTTGGTAACTTAATTGAACGCGAAAAAGATATTTTGCCAGAACTTGAACGTGCCAAGGGACACATGGTTGCCCTACACGTGAAAGATACGCGCCCCGGTGAACCTCGGCGGGTGCCCTTTGGTGAAGGTGGTGTGCCTTTTGAAGCTGCGTTTACTAAGTTGTACGAACTTGGCTTTAACGGACCAGTAATGATTGAAATGTGGAACGATAACGCGGCGGATTCGCTCGAGCGCGTTGTCAAAACTCGAGCTTGGGTTGTTGATAAAATGCTGCGTAGCGGCTTACTAAAGCATCACAACATGCCAATCAACTCAGCCAAATCAGTATGATAAGGCAAAGTACACATCTCGATTAAGTGAGTGATAAAAACATGATGATTTCAGTTTTGAACATCATCACTTACAGCATCTAAAATCAAGAAAGATTGCGTATAAACGGGCCTTGTGATGTTAGTTTTGATGGCTTAGACCAATGATAGCTTAGACCAATGATGGGCACGCTAATTCAGAAAATCTCAGACATATGTTGATGTAGGCATCACCACGTATACCAAAAAATATTTAAGCAAAAAAGCAGTTCCCAATTATCATCAGAATAGAGGCGATTAGCATGATGCTAACAAGTTTACGACAAGAGGTATGTGAGGCTAATAAAGCCCTCCTCAGTGAAGGCTTGGTCACCTGGACAAGTGGCAACGTGAGTGGGCGCGATCCCGAAACGGGTTACATTGTCATTAAACCTAGCGGGGTGATGTTTCCCGACCTCACGCCAGAAAATATGGTTGTTGTTGACGAAGACTGTAAGCCTGTTGAAGGTGAGTTTGGGGCGTCGTCAGATACAGCCTCGCACGCCTATGTGTACAGGGCAAGGCCAGACGTGATGGGGGTAGTGCATACCCACTCCAACTATGCCACGGCGTTTGCGGCGGTGAACAAAAGCATTCCTGTCTGTCTAACGGCTGTTGCCGACGAGTTTGGCTGCGAGATTCCCTGTGCGCCCTACGCCCGCATTGGTGGGCAGCAGATTGGCAAAACGATTGTGGATCACATCGGTGATTCGCTGGCGGTGCTCATGCGCCAGCACGGCGTGTTTACGATTGGCGGCAATGTGAGCAAGGCACTCAAAGCGGCGGTCATGGTTGAGGACATTGCCAAAACGGTTTGGCTTGCCATGCAAATTGGTGAGGTTGAGAGCCTCCCCCAAGAAGAAATTGATGCCAACTATGACCGCTATCAAAACCGCTACGGTACGGCGAACGCTAGCATCAACGAGTGAGGGTGTTGCGTTATGAGTCAACCAGATGGGCATCAACCAGAGAGACGCAGGCTAAATAGGCGAAGCAGTGATCGACGTGCCTCAAATCAGCATGCAAGTAGCACACCTGAGGGTTATTTTGATGTCACAGCCATTGGTGAAGGGCAATTGCGCTTGTCCGTGCCAGCGGGTAAACGGCTCGAGCAAGCCAGTCAATTTGACGTTAACGTGTCTGGTACAGAAGGAAATGTGACCGGGTTACTGTCCCGCCTAGGTTGGTCGTGTGGACTGGTCACGGGTTTACCAGATTCACCGCTAGGGCAGCGTGTTAAAAATGAATATCAACTTACCGGGTTAGATTTATCTGCTGTGCACTGGTCAGACTGTCACCGTCTGGCAACGTATTACGTGGAGTACGCGGTGCCGCCGCGCTCCACCCAGGTTTACTACGACCGGGCCGACACTTGTTTTACCAATCTAACCGTTGACGACATCGCGTGGGGCTATTTGCTGGATACCCGCTTGCTGCACTTGTCTGGCTTGACCCTGGCGTTATCTCCCTCGATTAAGACGATCTTTGTTGAAGCCATTGCCAGAGCTAAAGATGCCGGCATCCCGGTCAGTTTTGACATGAACTACCGCAGCAAATTGTGGACGCCAGCAGAAGCAGCCGAGGCTGTTAAACCTATTTTTAACGAAGTAGATATTCTTTTCTGCGGCCGTAGTGATGCCAAGCGCATGTTTGATTTGGACGGCCCTCCGAAGTCGATTATTGACGGCCTAAGAGAGATTAGTAGCGCCCGTTATATTGTCACAACGCTTTCGCACGAAGGCTTAATTGCATGGGATGGTGACTATCACTGTATACCTGCCAAAGATGTGACGATTCTTGACCGCATTGGCGCTGGGGATGCCATGGTTGCAGGCGTCTTGCATGGCTACTTGCAAGATGACTTTCTCAAAGGTCTCAACTATGGTGTCACCTGTGCGGCGATGGCACTTAGTCAATATGGCGATCAGGTGGTGACCCACAAAAATGAGCTCGAGAAACTGCTGACTGCAAGTCCTTTAGATATTGAGCGTTAATCTTTCAATTTTTAGGTGGTTTGTTAGCC
>JBCCBI010000090.1:0-14912 GCA_039034155.1 Deinococcota bacterium
AAGTATATTTGAACAAAGCCTTCCAATTTGCCAAAAAGCGCATTACTATTCTTAATCAGTATTGGGATTGTGCTTGTTACCTTGCGCATTTAGTACACGTGGCAGTGTTTGAAAATAGGCTTGAAGATGCTCAAAAATTACGTGATCAGGCACTGAGATATGCATCCCAGGTAAAAACAGACATTCTACTAAATAATCATTTTAGTGGGCTTCAAGCTGAAATGGCGCTCGCCTTTGGTGAGTTTGAGGAAGCACAGGAATACGTCAGCCAAGCTCTTAGCTTTGCACAAGAACAAGACCGCTTACCATCCATTTTAGAAAATCTAGTGACATTGGCTGATTTACTCAAACATCAAGGAGATATAACGCGAGCTGCAGAAATACTGGGCTGTGTCAAAGATCATCCGGCTACAGGCTTTCCCGTCAAACAAAAGGCAGAAACGTTGTGGCTCGAGCTAGGCCAGACTGTTGAGCCAGTCAGTCTCGAGAGTGTGCTGGCAACCTTAAACTAAACTTCAAAATAACGAGGTGACTCACGTGAGTTTTGCAATCATTGCCCATCGGGGTGCGTCTGCGGATGCACCCGATAATAGTTCTGAGGCTTTTAACCTGGCCATAAGCCAACATGCTGACCTCATCGAAACAGATGTGCGGGTCACAGCAGATGATGTGTTGGTGCTCGAGCATGATGCAAGCATCCCAAAAGAAAACGGAGAAAAGCTCGAGGTGCGTTACAGTACCCTTGCCCAACTGCAAGCAGCCAAACCTCACTTACTGACCGTGGCTGCGGCTGTCCGCGAGTTCGGCGCTAAAATCCCATTTTGCTGGGAAACAAAGGCGGCTGGGCTCGAGCACCGCCTCATTTACTTACTACGTGACCTATTGCCAGAAACAATGTGGCAGCGCAGTGAATTTACCTCGTTTAGTTTAGCTAGCGTGTTTGATTTTGTGCGCTTGCGCGAGCAGCTTGGCGAAACGTTTAGCGTGGGTTGGTTGACCCGCCAGTGGGATGACGATGCTATTGCCCTTGCTCGAGACAACGAGTTTACACAACTGTGTCCGCCTGCGCGCAGGGTGCTGGAAAATCCCGAATTAGTGGCTCGAGCCGTTGAGCAAGGTTTGCAAGTGCGTGTGTGGCTTGTTGAAACACCGGAGATGGCAGCAGAGCTTTTCCCACTTGATGTTTATGGCGGTACGGTGAATTTTCCAGGTGCGGTGGCAGCACATCGGGATAGCGCTGTGAACATTTAGGCTGCAAGGGCATCAGCTAAGACACCCTTGCGTTATTAGTTGAGGTGGCAGCCTTATCTAAAGCAAGTTAGCGTTTAGGCGGCATCCCAATGACGGTGTACAAAATCTCGATTGTAGCTAAGCGCGTCCAAGGTAGGGCGTTTTTGAGAAAAATCTTCAACCACCAACCAACCGTCATAACCCACAGCTTTGAGTGCTTTAAAGAGCATCTTAAAATCCACCACGCCATATTCTAAAGGTGACCAGCACGGTTCCCAAACGCCTTCATCACCACTTGGCAAGCTGTAGGCAGCATTTTTGACGTGCACGTGGGAAAGGTGCGCGCCAAGCATTTCTAAGCCCATCTGATAGTGTTCAAAGCCTTCGCGGGCCATGTTGCCGGCATCGTGAATCACGCCGATTTGAGCAGGGTCAAAGTCTTGTAACATCAATCTCGCAGATGATGCACTAGTAACAATTGAGTTCTGATGAATTTCAATCAAAATTTTGATGTTTTTAGCGGACGCTAACTTGATGGCCTCAGCTAAAAAGGTTTGGGTTTCTTGAAAGAGTGTCCAGTAAGGCGTTTGATTGCGTGGCATGCGCACGCGAAAAGCAGGAGCACCAGCAGCCTCTGCAAAGCTAAGTGTTTGCTTAAATTCGTCCATGCTGCCCACGCTTATGTATGTACCAAGGCTAGGTATGTCTAGGTTGGCACTAGCCGCGAGCTGTTTAGCCTGTGCCGCATCTGCCTCGGTAATATCAAAGGTACAGAGGTTGTTGCCCCAAAACGACGGTGATTCTTGCTTTCGTTCTGCTGGAATATGGGTAACGCGCCACTCGACGCCGTCGTAACCAGCCTGTTTGAGGGCGGGTGCGGCGTCTTCTGGGCTTAAGTCGGGTAGCATGACGGTAAATACACCAAGTTTCATAACTTACTCCTTTGTATCAGCAAATGCTTGAGCTTTAAGGCAAAGTTCCGCCGCCTTAAACGCATGTTTTTGGGTCATGGCAGTTTCGCTGCGGTTCAGGCAGTCTAGGATTAACGCCCCAAAAAAGGGAAAGCCCACCTTGCCCGAAAGCTCCATATGCTGTTCACCCTCTTGCGTGACCAAAAACAGATGATCTTTGCTCGGTGCTGTGCCAACGTTGACGTATTTACGCAGCTCGATGTAACCTTTTGTTCCCAAAATAAACGTACGCCCATCGCCCCAAGTAGACAATCCATCTGGCGTAAACCAATCCACCCGAAAGTGATTGGTTGCACCGTTGTTGGCAAGCAAGTTCGCCTCACCAAAGTCTTCTAGCTCGGGTGTGTCAGCGTTATTGAAGTTGGCAACGTGAGCGTGCGTAACTTTAGCGTCTGTTGCACCAGAAAAGAACAAAAATTGCTCAATTTGATGGCTGCCAATATCACAGAGGATGCCTCCATACTGCTCTTTGTTAAAAAACCAGTCAGGGCGGCCCGTTTTGCCTAGGCGGTGGGGTCCCGTACCGATGACATTGATAACCTGTCCAATGACACCATCGTTAATGAGGTCGCCTGCGAACACAGCACACTCGACATGGAGGCGTTCGCTGTAGTAGACCATGTATTTTTGACCTGTTTGAGCGGTAGTTTGTTGGGCGGACTCGAGCTGCGTCAGACTTGTAAACGGTGTTTTATCCGTGAAGTAATCTTTGCCTACACGCATCACCTGTTCACCAAGTGGCCCGCGCTGATTGGGAATGGCGGCGGCAGCAACCAGCTTAATATCTGGATCATCCAAAATTTGGTCTAGAGAGGTTGCTACATGTACATCTGGAAAGCTTTTGCGAAACGCATCCACTTTGGCATCATCAGGGTCAAACACCCATTTGAGGTTGGCACCAGCTTCAGTGAGGCCGTTGCACATGCCGTAAATATGCCCGTGGTCTAAGTTCGTGGCAGCAAATGGAAACTCACCAGCCTCCACCACTGGGTTGGGTTTGCCTTTGGGTGCATAGGTCATACCGTCACTTGACATGATTGTCTCCTTGCTGGTCGAGTCCAGCCGCTGCGTAAATATCCAAAATAGTTTTAAGGCTGCGCTTGCCCTCGCGCCCGTCAATACTGGGGGCTTTGCCAGCGTCAATGCTGGTGAGTAAGTCGCTTAACACCTGAATATGACCGCTGGGTTTGATGCCTCTGGGGTCGCCACCAGAGCCTGCGTCGGTATCTGCTTGGGGTTGAATAGGGGAGATATGCGAAGGACTTCCTGCCGCGAGTCCCCACGCGCTCACGTTCTCGCCGACAACTTGAATGCCGCCTTGTGTGCCGTAAACCTCGAGCCGGTGAGCAAAACCGGGTGCAGCGGTGGTGGTAGCCGTGATGGTAGCGAGTGACCCGTTGGCAAATTTAAGTGAGGCTGCCAGCGTATCCTCGACCTCCACATTGCGGTGCAGGGTATCTGCATACGCTTGTACAGATACAGGATCGCCCATCAACCAAATGAGCAAATCTACTAAGTGAATGCCTTGATTCATGAGCACCCCGCCGCCATCGAGCGCCCATGTACCGCGCCAGTCGGCTTGGGTGTAGTAGGCATCATCACGAACGTAGGGAATGGTGACAACGCCTAGTGTGAGGTCGCCTAAGTCGCCAGCTTCGGTGGCAGCTTTAATCTGTTGGAAGAGTGGTTCAGCACGACGTTGTAGGGCTACTCCTAAGCTGACGCCTGCACGATCACAGGCAGCAATCATGGCATCAGCATCTTTCAGTGTGAGTGCCATTGGCTTCTCAACTAAGACGTGCTTGCCTGCCTCAGCCGCTTGGATGGTCTGCTCAGCGTGTTGGCCACTTGGTGTGCAGATGCAGATGACATCAACATCAGCTCGAGCAAGAACCTCGTCATAAGCTAGACAAGGTACGCCAAAGCGCGCACTCAACTCGGCAAATTTATCAGGATTGTGGTGTGATACAGCAACAAGGTGGGCATTATCCTGAGCTTCTACAGCTTGGTGGTGGTAGTCGGCCACCATGCCCGTACCCAGAATCGCGACACCATACTGCGTGCTCATAATTGTTGCCTCATGACTTCTGTCTCATAACTGCCGCCTCATAGTTGGCGCGTGCCGGCAATTAACTCATCTAACATGGCTTTGTAAGCAGTACGGTTAAGAGGTAGGTCGATGGTTTCTCCGGTGAGGCTCGAGTACAACATGGCATTAGCAAGTTCCAACGACATACGTCCCTCAGCGCCATCAGCAACTAGCGGTGCACCCTCGGTAATGGCAGCGTGCAGGTTTTCGTAAATGCCTGTGTGCCCTTCTACACCTTGGGGTAAGTCAAAGTCATCATCAGAGATATCTGGCCTGGCAAAAGGTGCGTCTGCGGTAGTGACAAACTCTGTAAAATCACTGGCGAGCTGCTTGACGGTGAAGGTTGTGCCTTCCAAGTTGGCATAGCGTTTGCTGCCAACTAGTTCAACTCGCTCGGGCCGCCAGCCTTCAGCCGTGCTGATGTGAACCGACCCAAGTGTTCCCGAGGGCCACTCGAGCATCGCTTGAATTGTATCTTCAGTTTCAATATCAAACAGGTTGCGCCTTGCCCAAGCGGTCACTTTAGAGGGCATGCCCAACAAGTGACAAATCTGATCAAGTTGGTGGGGAGCTTGGTTGAGGAGGACACCGCCACCCTCGCCCTGCCACGTCGCCCGCCAGCTCGAGCCTTGGTAATAAACGTTGGTACGCGGCCAAGCGGTTGCCATGTCGATGTGTTGAATACGCCCAAACGCACCATCATCAACAGCCTGTTTGAGTGCGCGTACTTGTGGCCGCAAACGCTGCTGGAAACTGAGGGCAAGTTTTTTGCCACTGGTTTCTGCGGCAGCAATCATGGCGTCTGCTTCGGCAACGTGAACGGCCATAGGTTTTTCAACCAGTACGTTGCAACCTGCCTCGAGCGCTTGTATGGCAATGTTTGCATGAAACGGATGTGGTGTTACCACGCTCACGACATCTGGTGTCATCTCTGCCAGCATAGCCTCAACAGAAGTGTAAAACGCAGCACCCACCTCATCTGCGCGTGCTTTGCCAACGTCTGCGTTGACATCACACAAGGCCACAAGGTTGCCGCCAAGGGCGCGGATAGCTTGCTTGTGATTGTTGTAGATGTTGGCACCGGCACCAACCACAGCAAAACTCAAAGGATTTGACATAGGCCCTCCCCATGAATCATTCAAGATAGTTTGTAACTTATCCTACCGTGACACACAATATACACATGGGAGCGTACGCCCAAGTACATAAATGCGTTGATTGTATGCAAGAGGTTGAGGAAAACGTGTGTTTAAGTGATCTTGATGTCGTCAAACTAATTTGTGTGAGGGAGAAAGGTATATGGTTGTAACTCAAGGTGACACATGACGAAGTTTGGTAAACATAGGTGGGTTCTCGAGCACATCATTCAGGTAGTACATCGTCAATTGAATACATGTTGACTTGATTGACATAAGTACCCGTGCTTGAATAGCTTTAACTTTCTCGGACGGTAATTTTATCAACTCTTAATGTCTAGCACGAGATTAACACTCAGTATCTTAGTATTAACTATTTTTGACTAGGCGCGTACATCTAATGCTTTAGATTTCTTTCTACTTGTGCTAATCTGTGACTAGTCTGACTAGTTTTAGGTATTTATGGATGTGGGGTAAAGATGGCATCTTCAACAAAATCTACTAAACAAAAAGCAGCTAAAGCAAAATCATCTAAAGCTAAAAAAAGTAACAGCAAAAAAGATACGTTCAAAAAGCAAGTTGATAAAAAGCTGGCTAGCCAAGCTGTTAAGTCCACAGCCTTGTCAATTACTCAGGTGCGTGCGCAAGCTGTACCTACCAAGGTCAACACGTGGCAGTTGCAAGAGGCTAAGAGCCGCTTTTCGGAAGTGGTGACGCGGGCGCAAGAAGGTGAACCTCAAATGATTACCAAACATGGCAAACAAGCGGTAATTATGCTCGATATTGCTGAATATTACAAACTCATCGCGGGTGAGCAAAGCGCGCTCGAGCCTTTCCGGCAAGGGGATTTGTGGGATGATGCTTTTGTTGAGCTTGTTAATACACGTGACCAAACACCTGTATCTCCGTTTAGCTTTGACGAATGAGAGTTTTACTAGATACCAACGTTGTTTCTGAATTGCGTCGTGAACAAGCTGATGACAATGTTATTAACTGGATGTCTCAGCAGAGTTTGGAGCTTTGCTATCTGTCTGTGTTGAGTTTAGGTGAGATTGAAAAAGGGATTGCTTATCTAGGTCAGAATAAACGCGCAACTGCCTATAAGCAATGGCTCGAGCAAGACCTCAAACCAAGCTTTGTAGGTAGGATTTTAACAATTGACGAAGACATTATGACGGTATGGGGAGAGCTAGTTGGTACATTGCTTAAGCAGGGAAGACCTTTACCTTTGATTGATAGTTTCTTTGCTGCTACGGCCGTAACCTATGATTTAACCTTAGCAACGCGCAATACTAAAGATGTTGAAGCTTTGCCCGTTGCTGTAGTCAATCCTTGGCTAAGTGTGTCCTAAAGCAAGCGACCTTTACACCAAAAAATCTTCTCGTACAGGCGTAAACGCATCAATAAGAACCGTCGGCGCATAAATCACCACACCGTGTTTAACGTTGGGCGCTACATAGTACGACGCGCCTTTATGCAAGCGTATTGTGTCTTGACCTGCCATAAGTAAATCAAGCTCGCCTTCGACTACATAACCGAGTTGCTCGTGTGGGTGGCTGTGAATGGGTGCGGTGATGCCTGCGTCAAAGGTGAATTGCACGAGCATCATGCCGCCGCCATAAGAGAGAACTTGACGGGTTGCACCTTCGGGCGTGATGGTTTTGAGTGCGGTTTCCGCACTAGCAAGAATTTGCATGAGAGTATCCTAACTGCATCAAATTTGTTAGATTGAACAACTTATCTATCTAGTTCTTGTAAGGTTGTGGCAAGCTTACTGGCATCTTTGAAAACAGAGCCAAGGCCGACAGCAAGTGCGCCTGCGTCTAGGTAGGATGAGGTTTGCTCGAGCGTTACCCCACCTGTGACCATCACTTTGAGGTCGGGATAGGGTCCCAGTAAGTCTTTGAGGTAGCTAACCCCGCCTGCCCGCGTAATCGGGAAAATTTTGACAACTTCAATACCAGCATCCAGCGCAGTTTGGACTTCGGTAGGGGTGAGCACGCCCGGAATGTACGGGACGTTGGCATCTTGAGCTACGCTAGCAACCTCTACTGAAAAAGAAGGACTAACAAGATACTGCGCGCCCGCGTCGATAGCTGCTCGAGCTTGGCTTACTTGCGTGACGGTACCTGCGCCAATGTGTTGATTAGGGTGCTGATTGATTAACTCGCGGATAACATTGGCAGCGTCTGGCACAGTAAAGGTGAGTTCTAATGAACGTAGACCGTGGGTGAACGCTGTAGTAGCCATGCTGGTAGCATTCTCTGGACTGGCTGCACGTAGTACGCCGACAATTTTGGCGTACTCCAGTGTTTGAATCCAAGAGTTTTCTGATGTGCTCATCTAACGTCCCATCCAGCCACCGTCCACTGTGAGGACTTCACCGTGAACGTAATCGCTTAGTGATGATGCTAAAAAGACGGCTGAGCCTGCAATAGCCGCAGGGTCTCCCCAGCGGCCTGCCGGAATGCGCTCCAAAATTTGACGGTTGCGCGTTTCATCGTTTTGTAGGGCGTGGGTGTTACTCGTCCTAATATAGCCGGGGGCGATAGCGTTTACATTTACGCCGTGACGCGCCCACTCATTAGCAAGGGCTTTGGTGAGGCCGGCTACGGCGTGTTTGGATGCCGTGTAAGCAGGTACGGTGATGCCGCCTTGGAAGCTGAGGAGCGAGGCTATATTGATGATTTTACCGTGGCCTCGAGCTAACATCTGCTTGCCTGCAGCTCGAGCTAACCGCCAAGTTGCATCCAAATTAACGGCCATCACGGTATTCCAGTCTTCATCGGTGAACTCAGCAGCGGGTGCGCGGCGGACGATATCAGCGTTGTTCACTAAAATGCTTACGGGCGTGCCGAGGCTGTTTTCTACTGCCTCGAGCAAGTCCTCAGCAGCTTGTGCGTCCAAACTGGCAAGGTCGCACGGAAGTGCTAGCGCTTGTTGCCCTGTTTCTTTGATGACGTCAAGGGTATCCTCTGCTGGCCTGCGGTTGACGGTCACGGCAACATCTGCGCCGGCTTGAGCAAGTCTGATGGCAATTGCTTGACCGATGCCTGTTGCGCCACCAGTGACTAAGGCAACCTGTCCTGAAAGTGAAATCATAGTGTCACGACCTTTAGAAGAAACTAGAGTGATTCGAGCAATACTTTATTAGCTAGGTGATGGTCATCTGTTCAGCGTACTCGAGCGTATACCGAATAAATGCTTTGGTCGCCACAACATCTTCATCATGTGCTGGTTGTTGTACTTTCTGTGACGGATTAGGGCGTGCTTGCCAACTCTGGTCAATGAGATGATGCCACTGCCTATCAAGATGCTTTTGTGCCCACGTTGCCCCAGCGGGTTTAGAATGAATACGACCCGTCGCCAGCGTATGAAGCATACGGCAGTAACCTAGCACCACAGAGGGTTGCGCCCGCTGATTCGCAATCGTGTACTCACCTGCAAAAATCTCACGACTCCATTGATGCATCGTGGTTTTGACTTCTTGTTTCAAGGAAGTGGCATCTACCAACGGGATAAGCGTGGTAGCAGGTGGACCAAATAAGCTGATGCCATATTCGCGTGTGACCCAACGTACCACTAAGGTGTTGTCGTGTAGAGTTTGGACGAGCTGGCTACTCCCGTTATCTAAGTACCAAAGGGGTACGTTGAGGTCAACGTTGGTGAGGACGGCGCGGGGAAAGTAGGAACCATCTAGGTGCTGCGCCCACGGACTAGCAAGTTCAAATAATTCGGCGTGCATGTGCAGTAACTTGCTGAGGGTACTCTCATCCAGTGTGTTCTGAACAACTATGGAAATGTCTACATCGCTGTGTTCATCCCAGTCACCGAGTCCAAACGAGCCTTGTAGGTAGACACTCACTAGGTTATTTTGCAGTACATCTTGTAAATGATGGACAAGTTGTAAAAGCACTTGATTGAGGTCGGCGTTGGTTGTGGGTGTCATGTATCTGATTGTATAAGAGATGCTGCTTTGGCTTGTTCTATTGCTGTCAGACAACTGCAGGTGTCAACGCACAAAGATGGTTTTGAGACGTTTGGGCAGGAAGGTTAGTAGATGCCCGTCAACCGCCAGTAACCCTAACAAGATGAGGCTCATACCAGCGAGCATAAAGGGTCCTAGCAAGGCAGCCATTACCTTGCGAGTTTCAAACATCCTAATGCGCGATTTCTCTTGTCTAGAACAATGCTAGGTCATTGAAAATTGTATACATCCATGCAGTCATGCACTGAATCAAATGATACTTGGTTGCCTTAGCTGTTGATCATATCCTCAGCACGCTCGAGTGCATAGCGAATAAACGCTTTAGTTGCAGCAATATCTTCATCACGTGCAGGTTGTTTTACTTTCAGCGATGGGTTAGGGCGTGCTTCCCAGCTTTGACTGATGAGCTCATGCCATTTGCTATCTAGTGCTTGCTGTGCCCACTGCGCGCCAGCAGGTTTGGAATCAATACGGCCCGTTGCCAGCGTGTGGAGCATACGGCAGTAGCTAACCACCGCAAACGGTTGTGCCCACTGGTTGGCAATTGTGTAGCTACCTGCAAAAATTCTGTGACTCCAGGTGTGCATGGTTGTTTTAACTTCTTGTTTGAGAGAGGTCGCTTCTACCAAGGGGATAAGTGTGTTAGCAGGTGGTCCAAACAGACTGATGCCGTGCTCGCGGGTGACCCAGCGCACGACCAAGGTGTTGTCATGCGTAGATTGAATAAGTTGGCTACTGCCGTTGTCGAGATACCACAGGGGCGTATCAAGGTTTACTTTATCGAGGACAGCACAGGGAAAGTAAGAACCCTCGAGGTGCTGTGCCCACGGACTGGCAAGCCCAAACAGGTCAGCGTGCATGTGCTGCAACTTGCCAATCGTATTCTCATCTAGCTCGTTCTGCACAACAATAGAGACATCTACATCACTGTGCTCATCCCAATTACCAAGCCCAAACGATCCTTGGAGATAAACACTCACCAAGTCATCTTGCAGGACATCTTGCAAGTGATGAACAAGTTGCAAAAGCACCTGATTGAGGTCGGTATTGGTTGTGGGCATCATGTAGTTGATTGTACAAGAGATGCTGTCATGGTTTGTTCCGTTACTGTCAGGTGATGACAGGTGTTAACGCACAAAAATTGTTTTTAGACGTTTAGGGAGAAAGGTTAGTAAACGTCCGTCAACAGCGAGGAGTCCCAGCAAAATAAGGCTCATGCCGGCGAGCATGAGGGGCTCGAGCGTTTCCCCCAATATCATGACACCCAACAAAACAGCACTTACAGGTACGAGGAGCGTCACTAGCAGCACATTGGTCGCACCCGCCACTGCCAAAATGTAAAAGTAGATGAGATAAGCTGCCGCCGTACTGATAATCGCCAGCGCGCAAAGTGCCAAGACTGACAAAAGTTCTGGACGCAACTGCCACGGTTGGTCGATAATAAGCGAGAGCGGTAACATCATCAAACTACTAGCCGTGAGCATCCCTGCAGCGACAACGGTGGTGGGCAAGCCCTTAAACCGACGTGCGTAAATCCCTGCAAACGAATACGAGATGCCCGCCACAATGATGGCAAGTTGGGCTAGTAAGTTACGTCCACCTTGAAGTGAGGTTGGCCCCATGAGTACAACGACACCCACAAGACCAAGCATAACGCCCATCATTTTGTTGGCTGTCATGGGCTCGTCTTTGGTGAAAAAATGAGCTAAGAGCACAGCGGAAATAGGTGTGGTGGCGTTCAAAATGGAGGCTAGCCCACCGGAGATGTGGCTTTGCCCCCAGACAATGAGCGTAAAGGGCACAAAATTGTTCAAAAAGCCCATCACAAAAAACCAGCGCCAGTGTTGTGGGGTGCGCGTCATCTGCTTACCTGTTGCCAAAACGTAAAGATGAAGTGCACACGCTGCAAGTGCCACGCGTGTAAAGACCACCGTGAGAGTGGGCAAGCTGCGCAAGGCAACCTCAATAAACAAAAACGAGCCGCCCCACAACACAGATAAGACAACTAACAGTGACCAGGTGGATTTAGTCATGCTGAGGTGTTGAGATGGTGTCGACTGGGCGGATGAATTAGTTACTGATGACTTTGTTGATGGCGTTGCTGATGCCATGATGATGGCCTCCTGAAAGATAAACTGTGCAAACTAGGCGCAGTTTATCAAGGCTTTGGAGGCAAGACTATCTGTTTCTTGTGGTTAAAGTGATGGTATAAGTTTGAGTCTCGAGGCATCACGGCACCCTTCCTGCATAGGCTCTATAAGGTACAGGTCTGCTAAGGAAGAGCAATAACAATCAGTAATTTCTGTTTCCGTGAATATCCCAAAAATTCAAAACTTGCAATATAAAATAACCTCAAGACATATGTTTCAAAACACGCGTAAGAGCGTATCCTTAGACGGTATAGGCTGTGACATTGTTGTTTCAATTCAGTATTACTCTCTCAATTTTTGCGAGTGATATATCTTTAAGTGCCTCGAGAACGGATATAAATGCGTCTAAGTAGATAATTTGAGGATGACTAGATAAATTTATTCATGCTTGCTGTATTAGTTATGAGTCATGCTCTCAGCGTACTCGAGCGCATAGCGAATAAACGCTTTGGTAGCAGCAACATCTTCATTATGCGTTGGCTGTTGCACTTTTTGTGGCGGGTTAGGACGTGCTTGCCAACTCTGCTCAATGAGATGATGCCACTGCTTATCAAGGTGTTGTCGTGCAAAGATTGGACGAGTTGGCTACTTCCGTCCAGTCACCAAGTCCGAACGAACCTTGCAGATAAACCCCAACGAGGTCATCTTGTAAGACGTTTTACAGGTTACGAACAAGCTGCAAAAGCACTTGATTGAGATCGGGCTTGGCTGTGGGCGTCATGTATCTGATTGTACAAAAGATGTCGCTTTGGGTCGTTCTATAGCTGTTAGATAACTTTAGGCGTCAACGTACAAAGATGGTTTTGAGACGTTTGGGGAGAAAGCTTAGTAGACGCCCGTCAACGGCGAGAAGTCCCAGCAAGATGAGGCTCATCCCCGCGAGCATGAGTGGCCCTAATGCCTCACCTAGAATCACTACACCAAGTAAAATAGCACTTACTGGCGCAAGAAGTGCCACTAACAGTACATTGGTTGCACCTGCCACCGCCAAAATATAAAAGTAGATGAGATAAGCTGCCGCTGTACTGATAATCGCTAACGCGCACAGTGCCAATACCGATACAAGCTCCGGGCGCAGTTGCCACGGTTGGTCAATCATTAACGAAAGCGGTAACATCATTATACTGCTACCTGTGAGCATCCCTGCGGCGATGACAGTGGTTGGCAAGCCCTTAAACCGACGTGCGTAAATCCCTGCAAATGAATACGAAATACCCGACGCAATAATGGCAAGTTGGGCAAGCAGATTACTTGAACCTTGAAGTGATGTTGGTCCCACGAGCACAACAACACCTAAAAGACCAAGTACAACGCCCATCAATTTATTAGTTGTCATGGGCTCGTCTTTGGTAAAAAAATGAGCTAAGAGCACAGCGGAAATAGGTGTGGTGGCGTTCAAAATGGAGGCTAATCCACCTGAAATATAACTTTGCCCCCAAACACTTAATATAAACGGGACAAAATTGTTCAAACAACCCATCACCAAAAACCCACGCCAGTATGTGAGCGTTGTGGGCATCCGTTTGCCTGTGGCGAGAACATAAAGATGCAGCGCGCAGGCTGCAAGTGCAACGCGCCCAAATACAACTGTTAACGTGGGCAAGCTGCGTAGGGCGACCTCGATAAAAAAGAACGACCCACCCCACAAAATTGATAAGGTAACCAAAAGTGACCAGGTGAGTTTGGTCATACTGAGTTGTTGTGTGAGAGCTGACTGAGGTGATGAGTTAGCTGCTGATTTGGGTGGTGATGTCATGGAGATGACCTCCTCGAGGATAAATCGTGCCAAGTAAGCGCAGTTTAACAATCTGTTTCTTGCGCTTAAAGTGAGTTGGCGCTAAAGCGTTGCAACACGTTCCAAAAGGAGCTTAAACATCCCCTCAGCATTAACCTCGGTCATCCACGTGGCATTATCAGGCTGACCGGAAAATTGCCATGTGTCTACTACTGTTGCGCCAAGAGTCAAGGTCGAGTTTGTTTCGACAGCTACGTACCTGTGAATGCCACCAAAAAGCTCAGGTGCGAGCAAATAAGCAACGCACAACACGTCATGAACAGGGGCGCTATCTTGATCATAAATATCTTTGTAAGCTTTGGCGAAATAGTCCACAGAAACTTTGAGGATGTGGCTTGCAGGTGTATTTGGCAAACTGTCCATACGGCTTCGCCAATGTGCTGGCACACGTGCTTGGTGGGTAGCATCTAGACCAAAAAGGGCAACGGGCCGGCCGCAGTTCAGCACAACGTCAGCCGCATGAGGGTCGACGTAGATATTAAACTCGGCTGCGGCGGTGACATTACCAGCCTCCTGGACACTTCCGCCCATAATGACAATCTCACGAATTTTGGTTGCGAGCTGAGGTGCTTGAATAAGTACACAAGCGATGTTGGTAAGCGGTCCAATCGCCACTAGTGTGATGCTGTCATCGTCAGCTGGAGCAAGCTCGTCCATCAAAAAACTGACGGCATGGGTTTTTTGCAAAGGTAGGTCGGGTTCGTACAGCTCGAGCCCGTTCAGCCCATTTTCGCCATGATATTCCTCGGCAGTGACAAGTGGTTGCACGAGGGGGCGTGGGCAGCCTGCATAAACAGGAACGTCCGTTTTGCCCACCATGTCACAGATGAGTCGGGCGTTGCGTTGGGTCATAGCAAGGGAGACGTTGCCAGCCACAGTAGTAATACCGCGTAGCTCGAGCATATCTGGTGCAGCGAGTGCTAGCAGCAGGGCGATGGCGTCGTCTTGGCCAGGATCGCAGTCAATGATAATAGGGCGCGGTTGAGTCACGCCAAATCATAAGAGACATCACAAAGGGCGTCAAATCAAGGCGTAAATAAATGTGTTATCAACATCATCGTTACAACACTCGCACACCGACTTTACAGAGATGTTGCCATGTGTTTAGCTAAACGAAGCAATAACCTGCCGCTTTTCAACGTCCACTAAACCTTTATCGGAAATTTTGTACTCTGGACTTACTGTGAGCGGCAAAATTGTTAGCAGCAGAATAGGGTTTTTGACGTTAACACCAAGCTGGTGGAGGGTTTGCTCCAAAGTTTCAAATTGCTCACCTACGATGTCAATACTGTCATCAGAGAGTAAGCCTGCGTAAGGCAAAGGCAATACTAACGGAGGCGCATCCTCGGCTGGGACGACCGCCATACCACCCCCCTGCTCGAGCACGGCTGTGGCTGCTTGAGACATAGCTTTGGGGGATTTGCCTAGTACAAATAAATTATGACTGTCGTGGGCGAAGGTGCTAGCATAAGCTCCTTGGGTGAGTCCGAGACCAGCTACTAATGTACTTGCGCCGCGTTCGGGTAACGTTGCTTGCTGTAGAGTCTTGCGGG
>JBCCBI010000091.1:0-14875 GCA_039034155.1 Deinococcota bacterium
CCAGCGGTCCAGCATCCGGTCGGGGTCGAAGATCGGCACGCGGGCAAACAACACGTTCATCAGGTAGCCGCGGACCTGGCGGTTCATGCGTTTCTTGTAGCGGTCGAACATCCCCGCGGCGTCGGCGGGCAGGTCGGCGTGGATGAGGTTGGAGGTGTAGAGCTGGCCCAGCAGTTGGATCGCTTCGCCCTGGGTCGGCGCGGCGTCGCCGAGCTGTTCGTTGCAGGCTTCCCAGACCTGGGCAACGGTGCGCTGCCCGTCGAGCATGGCCACGAAGCGGTAGGCCGACTCGTCAACGCGAAAGAATTGGTTGTTCGACGGGTCGCGGAACACCACCCACAACCGACCCCGGTAGTGCTGGCGGAACGTCTGCACCAACGAGCGCAGCTGAGAACTCGAGGTAATCTATAAAGATGTACTTAACGCGTCTGTGGACGCAGCCAACACCTCATCAACGTTACCAGCATCAACAGTGTAGGCATCGCTTGACACAACTACGTTCATGACAGAAAGTTCACCTACCTCATGACCATCCTGCAGCGTTTTGGACGTTTTGTTGTTCGTCTACTACTTATCTTAATTGGCTTACTGGTTTTAGCCCTGATCGTGGTGCCAGCGCTACCTATAGTGCGCACGCGTGTACTAACCATCGCTCAAAATGCAGCTGAGGACGTTGGCGTTACGTTTGACTACGACAGTAGTGGTGGGCATCTTCTCACGGGTATTCAGTTGCGCGATGTGTCGGTAGTAGCCCCTGGATTAGATGCCACCGTTGACGATACGCGGGTAGGTTACAACCTGCTGGGCTTACTGCGCCGCGAATTGCCCGTATCGGTACGCATTGCCGGCCTAACGGCAGACGTTGATGTCGAAGACATACAAATTTTTGCTGAGCAGCAGTTTCAAGGCGATGGTTCAGGCAGCGCCCCACCGATTCGCCCAGTTATTCAAAACGTACAAGTAGATGATGTCTCGGTACGCGTTAACGACATTCCCTTTGATGTGCCAGACCTTGCCTTAACGTCGCTAGATGTCACTGAAATTGAGGACGGCTTACAAGTGGCAACCACGCTGGCTACGTCTGAGGGTAACGCGCAGTTGCAAGCTGATGTCAACCTCACGCCACTTACGATTAACGGACAGATTGTGCGTGCAGATGCAAGGTTAGCGCGACCTTGGTTTGAAGGCATTAACGCGGGAACCTTATCTGGGGATGTCACTGTTATTGAGGACGACATTCGTGCAGATATGCGCTTGGATGGCGGCGAAGTTGTACTTCCTGCAGGTGGGCAGACGCTTGTTTTAGATAACATTCAAGGGCCCGTGACCTTTGCAGATAACGTTGCGACAACCACGCTTACGTCGGACGTGTTGGGGGGGCGACTCGAGCTAACTGCCAATGCCGACCTCACTCAAGAACAATGGCAAGCCAACGCCCAACTTGCCACAGACCTGACTGAGGTTGGTGAACTCGCCAATATTGCTGAGGCCCTATCTGGAACCCTTACTCTACAAGCGGAGGCATCCGGCTGGGAACAGGTACAAGCCAACCTAAACTTAAATGGCACAGGTGAGGCGTTTGGCGAATCTATCAACACGCTCTCAGGTAACGCAAGGTTTGACAGCAGCGTGACAGATGGCATCGGACTAAATGCATCCCTAACTGCTGAGCTAGACGGTGCCAGTGTGCGGGCGGACGTGACGCCCACATTAGGTGGGTTAGAGGGGTTGGCAAGGGTGGTGCTCGAGGACTTTTCTACCGACGCCACCAACAACCTCTCCGGTCAACTTGAAGCTCGTTTTCAGCAGACAGACACTCTCACAGGCGGGTTAACAGGAGACCTCACAGGTGGTGTCGCTGGGCGGCAACTTAACCTCAACCTTAATGCAGATGTTCTCGATGATGTGACTGATGGATTTGGTCTGCGAGCACTACTGAATGCTGATACCAATTTAGGCGAACAGCTTAGCGGAGACGTCACCTTGCGTGGGTCAGATATTGTGGGGCGGCTCGAGCTGACCTCCCTCACTGCACCCGGTTTAACCTCACCTGTGAATGCCACACTCACAACCGACGGCACATTGGACGATTTACCCTTCACCTTGCAAGTTGATGGTGTGCAAGTACCGTCCGTCGCAAATAACTTTGACGGGCAACTGTCAGGGCGCTGGCAAGCTGGTGTGGTTAATGACATCAACGCAGAACTGGGACCGTTGAATTTAAGTGGGCAGGTTTCGTTGGCTGATGGGGGCGTGCTCGAGGTTAACCTCACACCAACCGCGTTAGCTGCGCCATTGTCCGGTCAAGTTACCGTAACGAATGGCGAGGTTAATTTAACGCCTTTAGCTTCGGGTTGGCAGGTCACTACAACTGCTCAATTACAAACTGAAAACATCAATACAGCAACCGTAAGCCTTAGCAACTTACAAGCCAATGTACGTGCAGAGGTTGGCGGCGAGTTACGCGTGTCAGTCATTGATGAGCATGTCAGCGCGCGTATTAACGGCACCCGCGTTGACGCTACGCTGGATGATTATGCGTTAACGCTATCTGGCACACCTGTTCTTGCAAGTGGAGAAGTGACAACGAGCCTCGAGGACATTCTCGCCAATCTACAAACCGACTTACGTGTCGAAAGCGTCCGTGATGACCTCACCTCACCCGGCCTGCGGGCAAGCGTGCGCGGCCCTGCCGAAGCTTTGGTGGTAGATGTGTCTGCTGATGCCGGCATTCAAGCGGGCGGTATCACCTTGGCACGCAGTGCGGCGCTATCTGGCACGGTCAATGCCCAAACGCAAGCGGCTGACCTGCGCGGGTTTGTGGGTGGCGTGAATGTTGACATCACGAGTCAAGTAAATGGGTCAACCCGCAATGTTGATGCAACTTTAAGTAGCCTCGGTGAGACGTTCAATGTTGAAGCAGATATTCTTGGGACGCAACTTAACCGCTGGCAGACTACAGGGACATTGCCCCTTAATCCTTTAGCAGATGCCCTCTCACTCGAGAATTTATCTGGGCAGGTGGCTGGGGATTTGGGGTACAGCGCTGGAAATTATGAGGGTGGGCTCGAGCTAGACCTCAATCTCAACGACCAAGCTGTATCAGGCTCACTTACTGGCCAAGGTGAGGCGTTACAAGTTAATGCAACCAGCATCGTTGCCGACCTCCCCATAGGCCTCGCAGGCCAACTCACTGGGCCAGTCACCTCAGCGCAACTTAATGCAGACATAAACCTTGCTGACTTCGGCACAGTCAATGTATCTGGCACCCCAGCCAACTTACAATTCCAAGGTGAGGGCACCTTACCCGGTGTCGCTGCGGCTGGTCTTGATACCCAACCATGGACGCTCACAGGGAGTCTGCAAGATGGTATTAACGCAACCGTTGGTAATTCAAACGTACAACTTAGCCAATTGGATGGGCTAGACGTTGCTGCCAACATTCGCCAGCCTGTGCGCGTGCAGGATTTGACTGTTACACCAGATATTGATGTGCAATTTAATAGCGCCACAGCAGTCAGTGAGTTGAGCGGTCAGATTTTACTAGCAAGTCCTACTCAAACAGCCAGCTTGCCAGTCTCAGGAACGCTGGACAGTTTGCAAGTAGGCGGGCAGGTGCCCTTGGACTTGCTTACAGACGCATTTGGGGCAGATGTACCTGCGGATTTGAGTGGGGAAAGCCTCGAGCTAAGCCTCTTCGCAGACGTCCTCGGTACACCTTCTTACCGTGCGGTTGCTCTGTGGCAAGACGTGCGTGTAGAAGCAGACGGCACAGGTAGCGACCTCACGGCAAGCTTACAAGCAGATGACCTCCAGGCAACGTTTACCCAAACCTCGAGCGGCTCCCAACTCACCGTCAACGCAGATGCGGCGAACCTCGGCGACATTGTGCCGGGTTTACCGCTTACTGCTGTTGTTGATGGCGATTTGGATTATGACTTAGATATGCGCCGCTGGCAGGGTGAGTTAGGTATCACCACAAGGTCACCTGTGACGGCAGATGTGACCTTGCGCGGGGTAGGTAGTCAGCTCGAGCTAGACCTATCTGCAACTCAAGACCCACTTGTGCTGGATGTCTCTGGGAATCTACTGCCGCGTTTGCGACTTAACGTCACCGCAGATACCGCAGATGACCCACTCACAGCCTCACCTGTGCGCTTTGACGGTACTGTTTTAGGCAGTTTAGGCTCGCCTCAACTTGAAGGTTTACTGGTCACATCGTCTTTTCGTCAGACGGAACCAGTTTCGGTGGATATTCCTCCCCAGCGCATCGGTATAGACGCGGGCTTAGCTGAAGCGGGGCCTTACCTCGAGCTATCCAACACTAGCCTCGTGACTACGAATGACGACACCTTACAACTTCGCAACGGTCAATGGTCAGGTACGTTAAGTTTGCCGTTTGAGCTTGCCGATGCTGCCCACACACTGGCATTGCGTGCAGAGGGCGCACTTGCGTCGCCGCAACTCACAGCAAATTTATCAGGTGAGGTTGTCTCCGGTGAGGTGATGGCGATGGCTGAAGCTATTCGCGCTGATCTTCAGCTCGAGCCTACATCTTTAGATATTTTGCCGGATGCCGTCAACGTGCAGCCAGTCAACCTTCAAGCTACATTTACACCGAGTACGGGGAACTACACCGCAACCTTAGCAGGCTCGGGGAATTACGCAACTGATGCTGTAAGCTTGCCGTTCTCAACCCAACTCAATGCTGACGGCAACGGTGCAACGTATGCCTTGCAAGGTGATGTTATTGCTGCGGGTGAAGTGGTGCCGCTTAGTCTCCAAGGTGAACGTGCAAACCTAATGGGGACCGTCAACCTCAACAACCTCGAGCTAGCTGCCTTTTCAGACATCGTCCCCAACCTGACAGGTATAGCGGACGGTCTCATCAACGTTGCTGTTCAAGACGGCGACATTCAACTGGATGCCGACGTACAAGCTATTGGCAGTGCTGCCGGACAAGCGTTTGATGTTGATGTACGTGCTGGATTAGCAGAGGGCTTAGATGTCCAAGGTGAGGTAGCTGGCGTGCAGATTGGTTTGCGTGGACCGCTTGCGGCAGCGGGTACGTTTACCTTGGCTGCTATGGGTGAACCGTTTGATGTGACTGCACAAGTTGATGTGGCTGACACCATCACCATCAACGCGAGCGGGCAAGTTTTGGAGGAACCTTTACAGGTGCAAGGGCAAGTTGCCTCGAGCCTCACATCAGGAAACCTCAACGCCAATATCGGCAATGCAAGGTTAGACGCTCGGCTTACGGAAGATGTCTTAATGACAGGTCGTCAGTTGGGTGTGCAAGTGAACGTGCCAGCGGATAGTTTTATTCCGCAAGATGTTGTTGCTAATGCTGTCATTAACTTAAATGAAGCAGTAGTGCTCGAGGCATTCACGCTCACCTCAACCGCCCTCGACTTGCAAGCTAGTGCTAGCGGCAGCCTTACGCCAAATTTAGACGTGCAAGCTGAACTTGTATCAACCCAACTGCCAGAGCCGCTCAACACGCCTATCACCGTCTCCGCCACGACTTCAGAAATGGGTGAGACAGTCATTCAAGCAAATGTTGCTGAGACAATTATTCGTGCGTCACTAGCAGACGGTGTGCAGGTGGCAACAGAAGGCAACCTCGAGCTACCGGATTTTGGGGTACAGCTCGAGAACGGACTCACTTGGTCAGTAGGAACTGGTTTTAGCGGGCAAAGTGTTGTGTTAGCGGACCTTAGCGAGGATACTCGTGCGCGTCTCGAGCTAACGGGCACAGAAGGTCTAACCATCAACGGCAATGTGAATGCTGGTGGCACAAGCATCGCTAGCCTCAACCTGTCAACCAGCGCGCGTCCGTGGCAAGCAGGTGAGGACACCTTGCAAGGCAATATCAATCTCGCTGTACCTGTTGGTGACCTTGCGCCTATTGGCGTGGTCGCAGATGTCTCAGTGGACGGGCCACTAACCTCGCCGCAGCTTGCAGGAAATGTGCAAGTTTTAGATGACGTAGGGATTCTTGCTGAGGGTGATGTTACTGCGTCACTCGAGGGTGCTAACCTCACCTTAACTGGCGACGGCATCACGTTAAGCGCCCAAGCAGATACAACAGGTTTTACAGGTGACGCCACCTTGCGTGCCTTTGACTTGTCTGAACTTGTACCGCAACTGGTATCGCCGCGTGCATCTGGGCGTGTGCAAGCTCAACAAGCTTGGGGAGATGCATTCGTTGTAGATGGGAATGTACAGCTCGAGACGCCGCAAAGTGAGGTTGTTGTTGTGCTCGAGCCAACACCCTCTGGCTACACCATCACCTCACAGGTGGATGTCAACACAGCCGATGTCACCGTCAGTGACTTGCGCGGACGTGTACAAGGTGATCTGCAACTCACTCCAAGGAGCTTAACGGGAGATGCTGTGCTCAGCGCGCCACTTACAGGTAATTTAAACGTGCGTGAGTTGGCAGCGGCTACCTCAGACTGGTTTTTTGATGGCCAAGTGACCGCAGCAGGCACAGTTCGTGACCCAAGTGCCAACCTCAATTTGACGGGTCGCGGGAGTGCTAGCGGGCAACTTACGGGCGGTGTGGATGTGCGCGGGCTGCGGCTTCAGAGTACCGTTGCCATTGACGATGTAGCAGGTGAGACTGTCGTCAGTGACCTACAACTTGCTATTAGCCCAGACTTACAACTTACAGATGCGAGGGGCAGTATTAGTTTTGGCAAGTATCAACTAAATTTGGTAGATGTAAGTCCACGTGAACTCCAACTAACGGGCGACGGCGTGCTGGTAGGCTGGCAAAGCCTCATCAACATTCAAGATCAAACGCTGAGCGTACAAGGTGATGTGAGTACACTCACGGATGCAGCGAGCGGGCAGGTAGACGTGCAGGTGAACGCACAAGCAGACGCTTGGCTCGCTGGAACCTTGACGAACATTGCTGCTAGCGGGGTTGAGTTAGGTGATGTGAACGTGCTGGGTACAGGTGGGCTGGGTGGGCAAGTTGCTATGCGAGGCGAGAATGTTGATGCCGTTGCCTCGCTGAGTGATTTGAGTTGGCAGCTCGAGCGTCTCCTCCTCCGCCTACCCGCAGACCTCATGGCAAGTTTGCAAGGTCAGGGTCAAGGTGCAAACGCAGATATCACAGCTTCCCTCGCAGGGGAATTGACAGGTGAGGCGTTTGATATTCCGCTGCGCGCAAGTTATCAGCAAGGTGATGCTCGAGTGGTGGTTGCGTCCACACCGTTATTCGGTGGTGAGGTAGATGTTGACCTCAACTTATCTGAGGGCACGCTCGCAGGCAACCTCAACCTTGCTGATGTGACTTTGGCAGGTGCAAGGCTCAATGTGGCTGCTGATGTGGCAGGTACGTTAACTTCACCTGAAGCTTCGCTAACACTGGATGTTATGCAAGGTGATAATCAACTCACAGGCGAAGCAAGTTTTGTAAATGGCGCGCTCGAGCTAGACAGTACCCTCGCTTCAGCTTTACTAGATGAGCCTTTACAACTAAGCGGGCAAGTTTTACCTGAGGTCAATTTGCAAGCCTCGCAAGCAGGTGAACGTCTACAAATCCAGGTGGATAGTGGGCGCATCAGCAGTCAAGGAGAGCTAGCTCTGGAACTGGCTGGGGTGGTGCTCGAGCTTACGGGTAGTCCAAGTGCAGCGAGCAGCCTAGAATTGCGAGCAGATGCCAGCAACATCGCGCCCGGCCTCGCCTTCCAAACCCGCCTCCCGCAAACCTTGAGTGATGTTGACAGCATCACCCTAATTGGTCTGGACGGCACCGCAGGAGCTATCCGAGTAGATGTTGCCAACAGAGCTGTCAATTTTGACGAGTTAAACTGGCAAGCACCTGAAGACCTAGCTGAGCTACCCGCATCAGTTAGTGTGACGGGGAGTGTGCAACAGACAGATACGGGCTTGCAGGGACACCTTAGCGGCGAATACCAATCAGGTAGAGACACTCAAGCTGATCCAGTAGCAGACGTTAGCCAACCTGTCGAAACAGATGTGACAGGAAACGCACAACAACCCGAGCCAGCGACACTGCGACAGCCTTCGCAGCGGCCACTACCGTGGTTAGCTGATTTTGAACGTGTACCATTTGTACTTACCTTAGACGGGCAGCAAGTGAACCTAGCTGTGCCAAGTAACCTAGGTGACGTCAACGCAGATATAAGTTTGGCACCGCTTAGTCTAGCTGTCCAGGGCGACTTACGCCTGGCTGAAGGGCGCGCACAAGTAGATGTGCGCTATGACCAAGAACAGGGACCAGCTGGTAGTGTGGTGCTCGAGCGCGTTCCTTTGCTCATAAGTCCAGCTCAAGTAGCACCTAACGACATAGCACCCGACCCATCCGCAGATCCTATTACCAACCTACCTGTCACCACTCTGGCGGTAACTAGTACGGTGAATCTCCAACCTAGCGGGCTGGACTTACGTGGCAATTTGCAAGTGTTTGAAGGACAAGTGGGCTTGCAAGCGCAAGCGGGCTGGTCACAAGTGCTACCAAGTGGTTTAGCAACTAGCTACTTCCCTGCTAGCGGTGACGAGCTTAGTGCGGAACTTTTGTTAGACAATTTTAATCCTCAAGTAGTCCCGCAAGTGGCAGCGCGGATTCCCAACCTCACAGCACCTATCAGTGGCGCGGTGAGTATTCGCGAGAATTTGCTACTCGGGCAACTTGTGAGTCCTAGACTAGCTGTATTTGATAGCAATTTGCCCCTCACGCTCGAGCTTTCTGGCACGCTAGACGCCCCTGTTATACAGGGCACAATTGGTCGTAACCGACTCACGGCGAGCGTCACGGACGGGCAACTCACCGGTCGACTCAATCTAGCGCAATTTCCGCTCCACAGTTTAGCTGAGGCCGTCATCGGCGACCTCGACCTAGACGCGCGCACCACGGCGGCCATTCGTTTTGGCTTACCGCTAGCAGATGCTGCTAATGGGCTAGTCGTCGATGTTGCTACCGAACGCGTGCGCTTTTTACAAGCAGGTGAGGTGGTCAGTACAGGCGACGTGTCGCTCCTTTATGAAGATGGCGCGCTCACCATTCGCCGGGCCCGGTTTGACAGCGTAAGTGAGGATGATATTGACGCTATTCGTGGCTTTTGGGAAGCGCAAGGGAATGTCACACCAGACGTGCTCGACGTGCAACTGGTCGCGCAAGATGCGGATTTTACGCCTATTTTGCAGTTGCTACCTAACCTGGCAGCGCTCGAGCTAGACGTGCGCGGTTCGCTGGCACTGATTACTAGCGGCAGCTTGACCGACCCAACGGTGTCGCTGACCAGTCCATTGGTAACTGTTGGTTTAGGGGAGAGCGTCTACCGCGTTGAAGACACCGATGTGTCCATCGCCAACGGCAATCTAGCTGCAAATAGCCGCATTGATGCGGGCGCGCCTCTTGCGGGTAGTTTGTTAATTAGCGGCGGTGGCAACCTCACTGAGGACGTGACCGTGCAACTTACCGGCGACCTCGAGCTACCGCCATTAGGACTTGTTGATAACATCGATATTACCGTTGTACCTACTCAAGAAGGGGTTCCGGTTACAGGCAGCGTACGCCTCGGCAATCCCTTAAATGTTACGGGCACGCTTGCCCCCGTGAGCCTCGATCTAAGCGGTCAAGACCTCGACATAAATGCGCCGGCGTTTACGCTAGCCTCGAGCATTACCGACATCACTGTAGGTATTAACCAAATGACCCGGGCTGATCTTGACCCACCGAGCGATCCGGCTGGACAAGTTGTCTATGTGATCTCGGGGCAAATTTTTACCGAACAAGCGCAACTTGAAACTGCGCCTGCCGACTCCGACGCACCGCCACCCAACCGCGCTGACACGCCACCCACGCCCAACCCATTTTTAGAACAAGTGATTTTTGATGACCTGCGCATTTTGGCACCACAGCGGGTTAACTTTCAGCAAAATGTGATTACTGCTGAAGCCAGAATTGACCTTACGCTGGCAGGTACCGCAGCGGAACCCACCTTGTCGGGCCGGGCAGAAACCATTCGCGGGAACGTGCGCTTTTCCGGGCGGGATTTTAGTTTAAGTGAGGCGGCGGCCATCTTTGAACCTAGTCGTGGAGCCTTGCCGCGCCTCGATGTAGACGCGCAGACAACCTACCAAAAGCAAGATGTGCTGTCTGGCAACGCGGAGGATGTCATCATTGAACCGCGTGGTAGCAGTTTTACCGTCTTTTTAGCAATTGACGGCGAGCTTAACCAGACGGACGCCGGTATTCCCAGTTTGCAGCTCGAGCCCACCCTCACTAGTAACGCGCAGGTGCTCGTAAGCGGCGTTGAGCGGCCACTTACCGACCAAGAGATTATTACCCTACTTACGCTGGGGCGGCTCGAGCTTTCAGACAACCCCCTTGACGCAGGTGGGTTAGCAGGCTCCATGGCGAATACTGCGTTGGATACTGCTGTAGATACGTTTTTGCTGGCTCAACTTCAAAGCGCGTTGAGTGAGGCCCTTAACGTTGATTTGTTTGAAATCCGCACCAGCTCAGTCAGTTCACTGGTTGCTGGTGACGATGATCCTTTTGGTGTGTCTGTACGCTTGGGTACCTACATTGCCGACAACCTATTTGCCAGTTTCCGGGTAGGTAGTTTTGACGATCCTAACCAAGCCTTTGCACTCAGTAACGAATTTAGCTTGCGCTACGACTTTGCACCGTTTTTTGTCGAGTTTAGTGGCGGCGTTAACTTTCCTAGCGATCCCACGCTCTCGCCCGTCCCCGTGTTTGATGTCGCCTTTAACTATGCTGTAAACCGCTCGCTGAGTGTGCAAACTGGGCTGGGTTATACCAGCGAAGGAGCCGTTACAGACGTAAGTTTGCGCTTTGGGGTAGATTACCGCTTCTAACAAATTGAGGCTAGCTAATGGAGAAGAGCTGCCTTGCTATTTTCATACTCTGTTAACACCTTGACGGTTTTTTGAAATAGACAGGCTATGCTCGAGCGTCTTTACGCTTCTACTACGTTTTCTCACTAGACATATCTAACGCAGCTAAGAAAGGACTTACATGGCACAGGTACAAGGAAGTAAAACTGTCTCGAGGCGCGCTTTATTTAAAACAGCTGGACTCGGGCTTTTAGGTGCCAGCTTGCTTGGTCAGGTGCAACCTGCACGCGCCCAAGCGCCCATGGACATGGCCCTTCCACTAGGGCTCAAACGCTTACAACTAGGCGATGCTAGCCTCACGCTTATTCAAGAAACAAGTTTACAACTGCCCGCCAACGTGTTTGGTGGCGGCGCGCCTGAAGGTGCTGTGTCAGAACTTCTAGCAGAAAATAATCTGCCCAGTGAAACTATAGATGCATCTGTCAATATCATCTTGCTAGATGATGGCATTAACAAAGTGCTCTTTGATACAGGTACTGGGCAAACGCTATTACCCTCGCTCGAGGCTATTGGTGTTGCCGCAGAAGACATCACAGGCGTAGTATTTTCCCACTTTCATGGCGATCACGTAGGCGGTGCATCGTTTGAGGGTGCACTCGCCTATCCAAATGCTATGTACTACTTTCCGCAGCTCGAGTGGGACTTTGTGACTGCCGCTAGCGACAATCAAGGGGCCCAAAATGCAGTTAGCAAACTTCAACCTGCGCTAAATAGTGACCAGCTCAGCTTTTTTCAAGACGGTGATGAAATTATAAGCGGCGTGCAAGCACTTGCTGCCACTGGGCACACGCCAGGACATCACATTTTTGAGCTTGCTTCAGGCAGTGAGTCCATCACCTACATGGCAGATACTGCCAATCACTACCTCGCAGCACTACTCAACCCAGAGTGGTCGTTTAGTTTTGACAGTGACCCTGCTGAGGCGACAGCCGCCCGCCGCGAGCAGTACGGACGTGTGGCTGACGAAGGCAGTCGCATTATTGCCTATCACTTCCCGTTCCCTGCTGTAGGTTATATTGACCGCGAGGGTGACGGGTTTAGGTATTTACCTGCTTAAACGCCATCAACTTTAAACGCCATCAGTTAGGGGGTGGAAACCTCGACCTCGAGCCCTGTACTACTAAACTGGCACTCGAGCGTCAAGGGTTTATCGCCCTCGGTCATGTTAATGATACGCACAGTTGCATCAATATAATGCCTGCCTTGGCTATTATCCGCGCAACCTTGGTAGCTAATGGGCAACAGGGTTGCTTTAAATTCACTTAGGTAGCGTTTATCGGGCAGGTGAACAACGCCCCTACCTGTTACCAAGGGTTTGCCCATATCACGACTTAAATTAACCTCACCTACAAACGGGAAGCCAGCTAAACTCGCCTCATCATGGGGGCGTGGTTTAGTTGGTGCTAGTGTTGAAGGTGTCGGGTTAGTTGATGCTGGTGTTGAAGGTGGTGCTTTTGGCGGTTCTGTAATAGGTGTTGGCTCGGGTTGTGGTGCAGCAGTCAGTAGGTTGAGGCTATCATCTTGAGTACCATCAACAGCGCTGCTGTCATCACCGGCTGTGGGGGTACCGTTTTTATGAGCCTCATCAGCTTCTTTAGCTAAATTAAGAAGCACCGTAGTGATGTCTAGTGATAAGCTGCGGCCAGCCTCAGGTTCTGAATCTGGATCGAGCCGAAACATACCTTGGTTACGGGCGAGAAGCTTTTTAGCAGCCTCCATAGGGGGTAAATCTTCAAGTTTAGCGTGGATAATTTTGCCTTCGGCAATGTATAAGACGGCACTATCTTCAAAGCGCAGTGCACAGTGGCTGTGAATAACCTTGACCATCTCGAGCACGGAAGCAATGCCGCCGAGCATGTCAATGCGCCCGTTAAATGTGCTGTCATCTGAGGGCACTTTAGTTGCGTGTTGCTTTTGCTGGTTAAGGGCAATGGTGATAGTGTTAACAACATCTGCTTCGCGAACAGGTTTACTTAAAAACCCTAAGGGGTTGACCTTTTGAGCCCGCTCGAGTGTCACTAGGTCGTTGTGCCCGGTCAAGAAGATAACAGGTATTTCAAGGTCATCAGTAATGTGGCTAGCTGCTTCAATACCGTCGCCACCGTTTTCGAGCCCAATATCCATAATTACCAAGTCAGGACGGTGCACTGTTGCTAGCCGCACTGCGTCGGTGGCAGTGCGTGCAACGGACACAATTTTGTGCCCCGCTTTATTCACAATTGCTACTATCACTGTTGAGATGATGCGGTCATCTTCAACAACAAGAATGTTTGCCATCTTAGCTACACCTTGAGTTGCAAAGCCACTAATTGTGAGCGTGGCATATGACCTGTCTGTCGCTGAGAATATTTCTCAAAACTAAGACGTAGAACCTGTATCACGACTAAAACCCTAACCTTTACAGAGCAGCATTTTATGAAGTCACATAGTTTAATGAGATCACACAGTTTAATATTGAATACCTATTAGTCTGGTAAACTTTATTAGCTAACATGACATCAGCCCTGTAGAATATTAACTAGTGATAGTGAATTTAACTATGTGTGGCAAAAAATATTTGAACATAAGCTAACGAGGTTATCAAGATGTTGTGTCGATATCGTATTAAACTTCATAAAATGGCTAAGCCATTTTAGATAGCACTAAACGGTCTTAAAAGTCATGTGATATAAATAAGCAATGCGTAGCTACGCTCATCATTAGCTCATAGTATAGCGCTTTGTAATCCTAGAGATAGGTCGTCTTGACGCTATTATGCCGAGTGTGGACCCAAGAAGACTTGAAATTACCTTAAATGAGATACTCAGAAAGGCAGTGCGTCAATTCTCTAGTTGATAGACTAGCCAATCCCCAACCAATACAACGCCATAGGCACAAGCAGCGCCGTGAGTACGCCATTAAGCCCCATTGCTAGCCCGGCAAAAGCACCTGCTTGGTCGCTTGCTTGTAGTGCCCTTGCTGTACCAATCCCGTGAGCTGCTAGTCCAATGGCAAAGCCTTTGGTGGCGTCATCTTGTATGCCCACAAGACGTAATAGAGGTAAACCGCAAACCGCTCCTACAATTCCCGTTGTGATGACCAACGCTGCCGTGAGTGTAGGTGAGCCGCCAATTTGCTCGGCGATACCCATAGCAATAGGTGTGGTAATACTCTTAGGTGCTAAAGACAGTATTGTCGCCTGTGACAAGCTAAACACGCGTGCTAGCACAACTGCAGACACAATACCTGTGACGGCACCAACGCCTAACGCGAGCACAATTGGTAAGGCCGTAGCGCGTAAAGTGGCTAGTTGCTTGTACAAAGGCGCAGCTAGCGCCACAGTGGCCGGACCAAGCAGAACATGAATGAGTTGATTAGCTGCAAAGTAGGTGCTGTAGGGTGTATCTGTGATTGTGACAAACACAGCAAGGGTAACGATAGAGGTAAACACAGGGTTGAGCAGGGGGAACGCTCGAGCCTTTACATACAGCCACTGAGCAGCTTGAAAAATAACTAACGTGGTCGTTAACCAGAAAAGCGGATGCTCGATAATAGGCGTAAAAAAAGATGTAAATGGGGTCATCAATAAGTGGTTAACGCTTGCTAGGTGGTGACTTAACTCGTTGCCAGCGAATGACAGCTTGCATGGTGAGTGCAGTTGCCAAAAGGGTGATTAGCGTGCTGGCAATAAGAACAATTGCCAACCCAAATGCTTCTTGTTGTACCCGTTCGCCGTATTGCACAATACCCACGCCAGCAGGCACAAACAGCAGTGCTAAATAGCTGAGCAGATACTTTGTGCCGCGCTCGAGCCACGTTGGCAAGCCTACCTCAGTGACAGTTTGTGATGATCCTGCCGCTCTCAGAAATGCCCTGAACAACAATACACCAAAGAGCAACACCATCCCGAGCACAGGACCAGGCACTTGCAAGGGCAACAGTGGCGCTAAACCTTCACCAAGTAGTTGAAAGAGTAAACAAAGCGTAAGCGTCA
>JBCCBI010000092.1:0-14830 GCA_039034155.1 Deinococcota bacterium
CGTGCGGCAAAAACAACTGGTCATTGGCAAGTCGTACAGTGACGAGGCCCTGATTAACCAACCTGTGTCAGAAAGCGAGTTGCTCATCAAGCTTGTGCAGTTTTGCCGTAAAGACGTGCGCGACCGGGTGCTGACCCAAGAAATTTTAGTGTATTTGGCTTCCCTTATGAAAGCTGAACCTAACTTGTTTGAGGGCATTTTGACCTTACGGGTAGGTTACTACATTTTGCTACTTACCAGCGAGATCGCCCAAGCTCGAGGGCTTTCTCAGGATGAAGCGTACGAGCGGCTCATGCAGTTAAGCCCGTCTGAGGTACGTAAGCGCTTGTACAAGGTGCTTACTGATTATCAGCAGGCGTACGGTGTCTTGCGTAACCAAGAAGCCTTGCATGCAACCTCGAGCACGCTCGAGTTTAGCCTCGAGTCCCTTACATCACCAGAAACTCCATCAGCACATAGCACTAACCCAGCACAAGCAGATGTAGGTATCAATATTGCAATTACATCCTCCGCAAGTACTAGCTTGCAAACTCCTACAAGTTGGTGGCGTTGGCGACAGCTAGAAGGTACACTCAACCGCACACCAGACGCGTTTTACCCTAAGCTGTGGCAGCTTTTTAAGCATTGCAAGGGCTTGGTTATCGGCGACAAACTAGAACGCCGCAACCGCTTGGACAGCAGCTTAATTCTGTCTGAAATGACCCCGCGCGAGCGCAACTTTGCGCTGCGTATTGAGCACTTGCTCAACAAAATTGCCTCGCCTGAGTACCGGCAGGTTAGCCTAGAAGCGCTCGAGGTGCTAGCTAACCTTGCTGCCAACAACCCTGAACTGGTGGTGGCAGACGTTCTGGTGATTGATGTCATCGTAGGACACGCTGTGCGGCTGGCGTGGTTAGATAATCCAGAGCACGCTGCAGAGGACTACGAACACGACAAAGCGCGCGCTTGGGCTAGTTTTTATGAGCGCCCACCCGAGCAGACCCGGCAGTTTTTGGCGGCGGCGTTCCGCTACTTGCTTGCATCTGGGGATGCGCAGCGGTTACTCGAAAGCTCAACCTAAGCAGTATGACAGCTTGACACGTGCCATTAATTTAACAAGCATCATTAGAAAAGAAAAATTCTTTAAAAAATAACCAAAGAACATTGTGAGTTGCTTGACAGGGCTCGAGCCCGCGCTATATCATTTGACCACACCAAAGTTTAGTTGTTGTCGTGATCTTTGCTTTCTGGCAAGGTTACTTGTTAGTAGGGTTGACATGTGTAGTTGTTTAGGGATACCTAACCTCATATGTTGGTACGTCATGTAGTTGATGTTGTTTAAATAAGCAGTTCGCCTTGAAAGAATTGCAACCTGCTCATTTGAAAACAATATCTGTAGTGAAACGTTTGTTAGCGCTCACAGCGCGTTGCTTCTACGTTAACCCTAGCTAGTAGTGCAGGTGAGTTTATACGTTCAACAATAGACAATCTTGTGTGTTTCATAGTGTAGGTCAGGTTAGACAACATCAAGCAAACTGTTTGTCACGAGGAGCGTGGTCACATCGTCATAGTGAAAGCCCTGACGCGGCAGCAAAGCATTCGTACTTACATCACCAGAAGGTTAAGTAGCGTTGAAATTCTAGCGTATGTGTATATAAAAGATATTCAAGCTTATGTACAAAGGAGATACCTTGATGAAGCGTTTATGCTGGCTGCTGATACTACTCACTACAAGCCTACTGTCAGTTGTAACTGCCCAAAGTGTTGAATGGGGCGACGATGGCAGTCTCACTCTAATTACCCTGGACGACCAAGAGCGCATTACCATCCCAGCTGATCAAGTGGGTAGCCTGTTTGCACCGGGCGAGCAGCCTTTTGCAGGTGAGCGCATTGCCATTACTGTTAATAGTGGTGGTCCCAAAGGTGGTATTTCAGGGCCGCTCCACCAGTTGCGCCCAGCCTGGCAAGAGCTTACTGGGGCTACGCTAGATATTGTGGAAATGCCCCTTGCTGAGCAGCTTCCTACCACTATTAACGACCTCCGTTTAGGGATTGGTCAGTTTGATGGCTTTGTCCAAGCTGCTTGGTACATGGGCGAGTATGCAACACCAGAATTTATTTTGCCCATTGATGATTACATTGCCGATGACCGCTTCCCGCAGTGGGACACCGACTGGTGGCCACCTGCTCTACGCGACATTCATGCCTGGGAAGGTCAGTTCTACGGCACCATGAACGACTCGGACGGTCAGGTATTGTACTGGCGCAACGACATTCTCAGTAGTCCTGACTGGCAAGCTCAGTATGAAGCTGAGGTTGGCGAGCCAATGCCGTTTCCTGTTCAAACCTGGCAAGATGTCATTGACATTGCAGCATTTTTTGACGGCAAAAATTGGGATGACAACGACGACGAGCCAGACAACGGCATCGTTATGCACTACCGCGTGAACGAGCAGGGCATGTTCCACTACATGAGCATGTCGGCACCTTACGTTGTGCGCCCCGGTGACACGGTTGACCGCTGCACCAATAACTACTGGTTTGATCCAGAAACCATGGAACCCTTGGTGAACTCTGAAGGGCACGTAAGAGCGCTAGAAGACCTTATCGAATTATCTCAATATGGTCCCCGCGCGCAGGTAAGTTGGGATTTAGGCACAGCCTGGGACTGGTTCTTACGCGGTAAAGCCGTCTTCGTGTTCTCCTGGGGTGACGTTGGTGCGCTCGTCCAAGACGAGTCACGTTCAAATATTAAAGGTAACTTAGGTGCGTCCGTCTTACCCGGTTCAGATGAGGTTTACAACCTCTGTACCAATAGCTGGGAAAGTGTAGATGAACCCAACATTATCGGGAATACCACAGGCGGCTCGTGGCACGGGGTGATTTCATCGCGCTCAGCGAATCCAGATGCGGTTTACAGTTTGTACTCGCTCATGGCAACTGAGCCTGTAAGTTTATGGAACGTCTACCGTGGCTGGACAGGTGTTGACCCCGGTACAGCCATTCACTTCTTGGAACCACGCGGTAATGCCAGCGTAGAAGGGTTCTTAAACAACGGCTGGAATGAAAGCGACTTGAATTTTTATCTAGACGCTTACTACGAAACATTCTTTGCTGAAACGTTCTTGCCCTACTTGCGCATTAATGGCGCTGAAGAATACTGGCGTGCGTTAGACATTAACCTTAACGAGGCGATGACGGGTGGCATCAGCCCGCAAGAAGCTCTTGATCGCACAGCAGACCAGTGGTCGCAGATTACAGAGCGGCGCGGTTTGGACTTACAACTTCAGCAGTACCAAAGTGCAACGGGTTACACGCCCTAACGTTTATCAACTAGCGCCCGCAGGAGAGTATCTTGCGGGCGTTTTAGCTTTTGGGTGGGAAGCTTATCTTTCTAGATGCAGCTATCAACGAAATTAAGTACCTTTATCACTAAAAGGTTAGATAGTGCTATCAAACTTGCCCTAGATGACGACATAGGCATCACGCGCTGCTAGAAGTATTAACTTAAACATTAACAAAAATTCTGAGGTTTAACAAAAGTGTACTCGAGCAACGCCTCTCTTTAATACCATCAAAATAGCCTCACCACAAATTTATATTCTCAAAACTCAAGACGTAAAAACTATAGCTTGACATATCTCAAACCGTCATCAAAACGATGCAAGTAAGGAGTTTGAATGCGCTGGAATAACCGCCTCAAGTACTTGTTTTTGCTACCGGCAGTGTTGTGGCTACTTGGGTTTACGATTTACCCGCTGTTGTACAGTTTGCGCTTGGGTTTTTACAACGTGCGCATTGGCGATAGCGACATTTTTGTGGGCTTTGGTAACTTTGTGCGGGCGTTTAGGGACCCGCAAGTTATAAGTGCAGCTCGAGTCACGCTTATTTTTGTACTTGGTGGCGTGGCGATACAACTTGTGTTGGGTGTACTGTTTGCCCTTTTGTTCAACCGCAAGTTACCATTTCGCAATGCGCTGCGCACTCTAATGACGTTGCCACTATTTGCCACACCCATCGCCGTAGGGTTTTTGTTTTTCACCATCTTTAATGAAGAAGGCGGGCTAGTCAACGGCTTACTCAACGCCAAAATCCCTTGGCTTTCCAGCCCACGCTTATCGCTAGTCTCAGTCATGATTGTGGATACTTGGCAATGGACGCCATTTGTTTTTATTGTGGTGCTGGCAGCCTTACAAGGGATTCCTAAAGACTATTACGAAGCAGCAAGACTGGAAACCTCGAGCCCATGGATACAGTTCCGCTACATCACTTTGCCTGTGTTGCAACCGACCATTGTGCTGGTGGTTGTGCTGCGTTTAGCTGAGGCGTTTAAGGTGTTTGATATTCCATTTACGCTTACCCAAGGCGGGCCGGGTGTCTCGAGCCAAGTCTTCAGCATGTATGCCTTCCGGGCAGCGCGGCGCTTTTTTGATTTTGGCTATGCATCAGCATTGTCTTATTTACTCTTAATTATTGTGGCGTTTATTGTGGCGGTGTTTTTCCGCAGGATTCGGCAGGTGTATCAGTGACGGCTAGCTCGAGGAAACGTACGTTCGCCATTGGCTTTAGTTTGCTGGCTATTGCCATCGCCATTCTTTGGTTTGTTCCCTTTTACTGGGCAATTAGCTTGTCGTTTCGCCGCCCAGCAGATACTTTCACCACGGCTGGGTTAGGTATTCCGTTCATCAACTACGCGCCTACACTGGAAAACTGGCAGCGAGAACTCTCCACACCAGAAACCATTCGCGCGCTCACCAACAGCACCATTGTCTCGGTGTCGGCCAGTGTCATCGCGCTTATTATTGGCGTGCCTGCTGCTTACGCGCTAGCGCGTTTCCGCTTTAAGCGCCCTCCTAACGAAGACCTCACCCTGTGGTTTTTGTCGCAGCGGATTTTGCCGCCTATTGCCACCGTGGTGCCGTTTTTGCTAATTATGCGGCAACTTAACCTCATTGACACACGGGCGTCGCTTATTTTGGTGAACATCACCTTTAACTTGCCGTTTGCAGTAGTCATTATGCGGCAGGCCTTTTTAGATTTGCCGATTGAGCTTGAAGAGGCTGCACTTGTTGACGGCACATCTTATCTGGGTGCGTTTAACCGTATCGCCCTTAGATTGGCAGCACCTGCGATGGCGGCAACCTTACTCATTGTGTTTTCGTTTAGTTGGAACGAGTTTTTGTTTAGTTTGACCTTAGGCACCTTGCGCGCGAAAACTATACCTGTGTTTATGGCTGGCGCGGTGGATACGCGCGGGATTCAGTTTTGGTTCGTAGCGGTGCGCACGCTCACAGCCATTATTCCGCCCGTGATTATCGCCACTCTAGCCCAGAAATATATCGTTCAAGGACTGACCTTTGGGGCAGTTAAAGGTTGAGGTTGGCACCCCTCTCCTAAAGGTCATCAGTTACTAAAGATTGACAACGATTGACCTGTCTAGGATTGTGACTACGCTATTGACGTCATACGAGATTACTGTGTTATCAAAAAACGATGCCTCTAAATTGTTTGATGTTTTGTGACTGACAATTTGATGACATCAACCTCTGAACTTGGGCTGTGAAATAGAGCTGGAGCTGGGTTTTGCTCATCGGAATAGATGCTGGTACAACGCACATTAAAGTGGGTGCCTATGATGCTGAGGGTAAGGTCTTAGCACATCGCTATGAGCCTATGCCAACCTTGCAGGAGGCTAGCGCAACCTACTATGACCCGGACGGTTTGTGGCAAGCGGTCGTAAGGTTACTCGAGCAGATTACATCAGAACTAACGGATGAGGTTGTCGCTCTAGCTGTCTCGAGCATGGGTGAAGCTGGTGTTTGGCTTGACCGTGAAGGAAAGGTTCTCCATTCCATCATCCCGTGGTATGACAGGCGCGCAGACCAGCAACTGCAGCGTTTACGTGATGCGCTGGGTGACACTGCCTGGTATCACATCACAGGGTTACATCCTAATGCCATTCACAGCGTCAACAAATGGTGCTGGCTGCGTGAGCATACGTCAGAGATGTGGCAGCGTACGCATATATGGCTGCCTTTGGGCAGTTGGCTTGCTTATCAGCTCACAGGGGAGCAGGCTACCGATGGCTCCCTTGCCGCTCGCACGATGGCGTTTGATGTTGAGCAGGGTCGTTGGTCAGAGGACGTTTTAGCCGCTGCTGAGTTAGACGGGGCGTTTTTGCCGGAGGTGAGAGGCTCGAGCATCCCCCTTGGCAACCTCACCCAAGCTACCAGTGACGCTACCGGTCTCAGCTCAAAAACAGTTGTGGTGATAGGCGGTCACGATCACCTCTGTGCGGGGCTAGCTAGCGGCATCCTCAGTTCGGATGTTGTGCTAGATTCCTCGGGTACGTCGGAGGGGCTACTTGTTGGTGAACTGGGAACCGCCTCACCTGCTCAGGCGGCCGGGTTTGGCAGTGGCCCCCACGTGCTAGCCGGCTACCGCTATTTGATGGGCGGCATGTACAGTTCAGGCAGTTCGCTGGCGTGGCTTAAAGATGTTCTGGACATGGCTGATTTTCAAAGCTTGCAAGATGCTGCTTTGAGTGCGCCAGTGGATGATGTTCCTTTGTTTATGGCGCAGTTTTATGGTGCTGCGCCACCCATCAACGATGAAGCAGCCAGTGGTGCGTTTTTGGAAGTGCAACCGCGTCACACGTCAGCGCACTTAGCAAGAGCGGTTTATGAAGGCATCGTCTTTGAGTTGCGAGCTGGCATTGAGGCGCTCGAGCACGCCGTTAACACGTCCATCACGAGCATCAAACTTGTGGGAAGCGCGGTTAATAGTCCTTTCTGGCTGGACATGCGTAGCAAGATCATGCGCCGCCCCATTGCCTTACCCCGACATCACGATATGGTGACCTTGGGTGCGGCGGTACTGGCTGGTTTGGGTGCTGGCGTGTGGGCAAGTCCGACGGATGCACTCGAGGCAATTGCTCCACATACCTTTACTGAGCCGCAAGATGTTCCGGTGGATAGTACTGAAATAGATATTTATCAAGTACGTTACAAACGCTATGTGACGGCTCGGGCGGCATTACAAGATTGGCGTAAATCGCTCACCTAGTTTTGGGGTGTTGAGATCAAAGTATTGACGTGTAGATGAACATCGTACATTAAGGTGAATACTGTAAACATTATCGCAAGCAGATGTACTTGATACTATGAAAACTTAGCAAGGACGACCCTATAAGGTCATAAAACACTATCCAACGTTGTGAATATCATGTTTAGGTTGTCATAAGTAGCCTGATATTGACGATATCAGCATTACACAAACCAACTTCAAGGAGGATATGTATGCCTTTTGTATCAGATGGTCGTTTGCTCATTCAACGCGCGTTTGAAGGTCATTACGCGCTGCCGTCGTTTAACGTTTGTAGTTTGGAGATGGCTAAAGCCTGTATCGAAGCTGCTGAGCAAGAACGCGCGCCGATTATGTTGCAGACCTACCCAGGTGACCTCGAGCACGGCAGCCCCAAGGTCATGACCAGCATGATTCGCGCCCTAGCAGAGGAAGTCAGTGTGCCAATAATGCTGCATCTTGACCACGGTCCAGACCTAGCTATGGCCACCCGCTGTCTGCGGGTAGGTTATTCGTCGGTCATGTTTGATGGGGAAGAGTTTCCGATTGAAAAAAACATTCACCTCACTAATCAACTTGCTAGTTTTGCCCACGCAGCAGGTGCGTGCTTAGAAGCTGCTGCAGGTAGCTTCGGCGGTGGCGAAGGTGGCGACGATGAGATTCACCTTACTGAACCCGACGATGCTGTACGTCTTTACAAAGAGGGTCACGCCGACATGATTGCTGTGTCAGTCGGATCTAAGCATGGACAAAGCAGCCAGTTAGATATAGCTAGACTTGCTAGCATCGCTAAGGCAGTCCAGGGACCGCTTGTCCTACACGGGGGAACAGGGATTCCCGCCAGCGACCTTGCTGAGGCTGTGAACTACGGCGTGGTTAAAGTCAATATTGGCGCAGGTTTACAACGGGCAGTGATGGGCGTTTGGAAGGACAAAATAGCAAGTGCAGCGTGGCACTACGATGTTTATCATGCTGCTAGGGACGCCCTTAGGGAAGTTGCCAAAGACAAAATCCGCATGACCCAGGCAGCGGGGAAGGCGGATTAAGATTGCTGCTTAACATCAGCTTTTGAAGGTACGGTATCGCTAAAAGTTTTTATAGAGTAGCAGTTCCAGGATTAGTTTCTCCACACTGAGTGGGTCTATTTCTACTCCCCTAGGTCGCACGCGCAACTGCCTAGGGCAGTTACTCGTGGAAACGCTAGAGATTGTGGTTTTAAGATGGTCGCTATAAATCTCGATATCAACCTTGTAAAGATGCCTCGAGTGGCTGAGAGTTCCTGAGTACATTGGTATGTCTCTAAACAAACTAAGGACTTCTGACAGATATCATCAACAAAAGAAAGAGCGCACCTACATCATGACGAGGTGCGCTTTTGAATTTGAGTTGAGGGCTGTTAACGTGCCATCGCCGGCAGCCACAGCACAATCTGCGGGAAAAAGATAATCAGCAAAAGCGCCACAAGTTGAATGGCAATAAACGGGATGATTCCCCGGTAGATGTCCGTTGTTTGTACGCTGGGCGGCGCAACCCCTTTGAGGTAAAACAGCGCAAAGCCAAAGGGCGGTGTTAAAAACGAGGCTTGCAAATTCATAGCAATAATGACCCCAAACCACAACAGCGCAAGTTGTTCGTTGAAGAAGGGCGTGCCAGACGTTCCCACCACTGAAAAAATCTGGCTGAGGCGCGGGTCAGCACCAATAACTTGGACCGCAATGGGCGTGAGAATCGGTACCACAATGAAGGTAATTTGAATAAAGTCAATAAAAAAACCTAGCAAAAAGATAATGAGCATAGAGAAAAACAAAAAGCCTGCGCTACCGCCGGGAAGGTCTAGCAAAAAGTTGGTGATAACCCGGTCGCCACCTAGCGCCCTAAAGACAAGGGTGAACACGGTGGCACCAATCAAAATCACAAACACCATGCTGGTGAGGCGCACGGTTTGGTCCATGGCTTCGTTGAGATTCTCGAGACTCAATCTACGGTTAATCGCTGCCAAAATCATCGCGCCAACCGCGCCCATGGCACCTGCCTCAGTTGGCGTGGCAATGCCAAAGAAGATGGTTGCGAGCACCACAATAATGAGGAAAAATGGCGGCAATAAGTTACTAACTACTTTGAAAAAAAGCGGTGCATTCCAATAGCGCACATACAGCACCAGTAAGCCAATCACCGCAATAAATTCGTGCAGGGTGTTGGGAAGGACAGCTTGGTTGGCTTCAAAGAAGGTAACAGTCGGCAAAATTAATGACACTATCGCACTGGCAATGAGGTAAAAAAGCGCAAAACTCAATATCATCAGCGCAATTTTTACAAAAATGCTGACGTTGGCGGGTTCAACCTTGCGGGCGTCTTCCGGTAGTGCGGGTACGTCGTCAGGTTTGGTAAACGCCACAAAGATGACCCACAGAATAAACAAGCCTGCCAGCATGAAGCCTGGAATGAACGAGCCTAAAAACAGGTCACCTACCGACACACCAATTTGATCCCCCAGAATCACCAGCACAATACTGGGTGGGATAATCTGACCAAGCGTCCCTGAGGATGCCACCACGCCAGTCGCAATACCTTTGTCGTAGTTGTACTTGAGCATCACGGGAAGTGCGAGTACGCCCATCGTCACTACAGACGCACCAACCACACCTGTGGAGGCTGCGAGCAGTGCACCGATGGTCACAACGGAGATAGCGAGGCCGCCGCGCAAGCGCCCGAACAAAATGCCCATGGTCTCGAGCAATTCTTCAGCTAGCCCCGACTTTTCAAGCATCACACCCATGAACACAAAGAAGGGCACGGCAACCAGCGTGTAGTTGTCCATAATGCTGCCAAAAATTCCTTGCGGCAGGGCGTTTAAGCGAGCAACTCGAAACAGGCGCTCACCCATGACCACACCTTCGGGTGCCCACGGTAGAGTGATGCCAAAGATAGTCGGCAGTAAGTCACTGCCAATCAGCGTAAACAGCACGGCTGTACCACCCAGGCTAAACGCGACTGGGTAGCCCATCAGCAAAATCACCACAGCGGCGGCAAACATCCACAGTCCTAGCATTAAATCACCTCCGTCTGCTCGGTGATTTTAGGTTCGTTAACCTCTGGCGGCAACTCGTGCATACTGCCCGAGTTGGGTACGCCGCGCACAAAGGCAAGGTTTTTGATTGTTTCGCTGACGCCTTGTAAGATGAGCATCACAAACGCCACAATAATTATAAATTTGATGGGATAGCGCAATAAGCCGCCGGGGTTAGGGCTGGTCTCGAGCTGTCGAAATGAGGTTGCTATGTAACTTTGGCTAAAGTAAATACTTAATAAACATAAAGGTACTAACAAAAGTACAGCGCCAAAAATATCAATAATAGCTTTGCCTTTATGGCTTAAACGGTCGGTCAAAATATCAATGCGCACGTGGGAATTTTTCATGAGCACGTAGGGCGCACCTAACAAAAAGATGAGGTTGTAGGCATAGGTCTGTAGCTCGAGGTAGACATTGCTACTAAGCTGTATGCCAATACGTGTTCCCAAATATCGGGTAATGACGTTGTAAACGCCAATGAGTACCATCACTAAAGACGTCCAAAACATCACTTTACCCACCGTGGTAGACACTGTGTCGATGGCACGGGCAATGGCTAAATCGCCCACCAACGCAAAGAGCATCAGTAAGGCCGCAAGTTGGCTAAGCCAAAACCCAACATAAAGCGCCGCAAAATAATCCTGTCCGACCCTTAACCACAGCAGTAACAAAAATCCTAGCGGTAAAAGTGCTGTAACCAGTCCAAGTCCGCGTGCCTCTACGTTGCGGAAGGTTTGAATGACAAATAACAGCGCAAAAATAGGAATAAGAATCACAAGGTAAGCGTCGATAACAGGCCGTTCGGGGGTGCCAGCAACCTCACCAAAGGTTACGGCGACGTCGGGAACGTTGATGCCCCAGGCAGTGTTAACGCTTTCCCCGTCGACCACACGCAACCACGGCGTGAAAAATAAGATGATGAGCAGGATGGCCGCCAAACTATCTACTCTACGAAAAATATGCACAACAAGCTTCCTCCGGACGATGACGTTGGTACTAATTTTGGTTTAGCACTAGTTTTTGTTGAGGACACGACACTTTTAGCAACACAAACGTGCTGACTGTTGCGGTGTGTTCAACAGAATTTATAGATAACACATGGTTATAACATGGATGTGTCTCAAAAGTTGATGCTAGTATCTAACCTGAAAAGCCGCATGAACATAGCTATGTTCAAAGGCAAATAAAGCCATCCACCATGTAGTATGTCTAGCATCATCACACATAGCTTTATAACTTGGTGTGCAAGTGATCCCGTTGATATTCCTTATACTTCATGCCATTACAACACGCTATAAAAAGAGATATGTCCCGAGTATGGTAATGATGTAGTTGCTAGTTATCATCAACATTAAGGTGTGTCCGCTAGCTATGCTATCGCCTTATAAGATGAGCGTCAATAATATACAGCTTACCCACGTGTGAGACGCGTAACTGATTGTATAAATGTAAATGTTTTGATGATGCGTGTTGCTAAGAGCTAGTACCGACCTTTGTTGGGTTCGTCTGGTGTGTAACGTTGAGATTGCCCTTTGGGAATGGATAACGACTGCCAAGCATCACCTTTGAGTGATTTAGCAATGTAGACAATTTGTCCAACATGGTTGCTGTAGTGGGTGAGCTGACGCAGGATGGCCTCGAGCACACTGCGCGGCTGCCCACGAACTGTGACGGTTGCTAGTAAATTATCCTCTTTGACGGTATCCAAAGCCTCAAATAACGTCTGCCAGCCTTCTACCCACAATGACATCAGTACGTCACGGCTAACAATATCACCTATAAACTCAGCGTCGCGCTGGCGGTCAGGTTTTTCGCCGTCGGTGGTTAAGAAATCACGCCACCTCGAGCGCATGTTGCCATGCAAGTGTTTGACGATTACCACAATGCTATTGTCTTCAGCAGTTGCCACCCTAAGTTCAGCATCATCAAGTTGGGCCATCGCCCGCTCAGCAAGGCGTTTTTGGCTCTGGAAGTTGGTGGTGAGCGCCTCGAGCAAATGCTCAGTTATTATTTTAGACATCACTCATGATAACGCTGCAGCTGCAATCTTTGGGTTAGTCTTCGCGGTTGCTATGAGCAATCTTGATAAGCTCTATGTGCGTCGTTCCAGAGGCTGTTCTGCTGTAGGCTTATCCTCGGTTGAGGTAGTGACAACGTCAGGTAGCGTTGACAGGGGATATTCGCCGGTAGCATAGACGCGGCTGTCTAGCTCGAGCCTCGCTAAAAGTGCCGCCACAGTATCACCAGGATGGTGTGTAGACACGGCAAAATGCGCGCGCACTTGACCTAGTGGCGCAATGGTATGAGCTGCCACGCCACGTTCTAAGCGGCTAGCTAGATTGCGCGCTGCTGGTAGAGGTGCGCCCGGCGCAATTACCATAAACGACTCGCGTCCCCAATAACCAAAGTAGTCGGTTGCACGCAGTAAGGCGCGGACTCTCGAGGAAGCTTCGTTAAGGGTTTTGTGGTTAATCGCAAACCCGTAACGCTTGCTAAACGCGCCTGCGTTATCTAAGTCAAACACCAGTACCGAGAGGGATTCCTGATAGTACTGAGCTTTGGCAACCTCCTGCTCCAAAATTTCATAGAGCCTGCGTCGGTTGATGAGGTGTTTGCTGTAATCAAATTGGGAGGCCGGTACGTGTTTGCCTTCGTTGAGTTCGCGGAACAAAATTTCTTTGTCACGCACTAAGCTAGCTAGCCCCCCAACCACAATGCTACTCGCCACAAACGCACTTGCGAACGAAGACCACGGTACCAAACTTGTACTGCCACCGCCGTTTAAGTAGCCACTTACCTGAAGGAGTAAACTCAGTGCTGTAATGGCTAGCACAACGCCAGATTGTAATAGCACCATGCGACTTCTGTAGAGAAGTGCTGCCAGCGTAAATATACTAGCTTGCCACACAAATAGTGCCCCAGTCATTGTTGCACCACTTACAAAGCCCCCACGAATTTGCTGAGCTAGGTATACATTAAACGCAACTGTGTAAGCAGCTACAACGCAACTATAGCCAAAGGTTTTACTGAACTGCTCAAAGTTGCGCAAAATGCTGAGCCGCCAACCTAACAAGCCCAATACCCCAAAAAACACTAAAATAACTACATAGCTTGTGGCATTCATAGCAGTCAGTCCGGCTAGCGCTAGAGCTACTTGAATCGTACTGACAACCAGCAAAGCACCTGCCAAGAGCCACAGAAGCCAGCGGGTTAAACGGGCTCTAAGCATCGTTACGTTGTAACGTCGTTCGATCATAATAAGGTTAGTTTCCCATCTAATTTATCTGGGTTGAACCAGAATTTTATTGGATTTCCAAAGTGTTTAATGACACTCACATCACTTGTGATGCATCAGGCGATGCGATACAAGCAAGTACACAAGCCTGACAGAGGCTCACTAAGCTAAAAAGTAAAGCACATTTTCGTTAGAAATTGAGACATGTCAAAATACAGTTAATATTACTCTAGTGTAGCACGTGAGGCGTTCATGAGGTTGACAAGGATGCCTCGAGCTACCCTATATAAATATACTAAGTACTGCATTAAGTTCCCCATTAGGCATGCCAATGCTGCCCATTGTAGATGATGGCTTCAATGACTGTATTAACCTCTGGTTTTGAACACCGTATAGTGACGCTAATCACTACTAACGAGCTTCTAGAGGGCAGCAATCTTACTGTGGTTAGGTAGTGTTTGCATCTGTTGATAACGTTTCAGACGGCATCTAATACATGTTATAGACTCATAGCATCATCGGCGACTATCACAATACAATCAACTATCGCAACGCAATCAATGAACGCAGCCGATAGTAGTTACCATATGAAATTAATCAACTAGAAGACTATTAAAATTATGGAGGCGAGATTATGCAACTGAGCTATCTAGGGCACTCAGGAATTGCCCTCGAGATTGACACAACGTCAGCTTATAAGGGGCAAGTGCTCATTGACCCATTTTTGACAGGTAATCCTGTAGCCACAGCAAGTGAGGATGACTTTTCACCAACGCATATTATCACCACGCATGCACACGGCGATCACTACGGCGACACCGAAACTATAGCAACCCGCAGTGGGGCTACACTTATCTCAACCTTTGAGATTGTCAATTACGCGGCGAAACGTAATGTGAGCGGACACGGCATGAACATAGGCGGTGGCTACACATTTGACTTTGGCCGTGTTACCTTTACACCCGCGTGGCACTCGAGCGCTTTTCCAGACGGAACGTATGGTGGTATGCCCATGGGTGTTGTTATTGAAAGTGAGGGCAAAACGCTCTATCACGCGGGTGACACAGCCTTATTTAGCGATATGCGCTTAATTGGTGAAACGTGGTCACTAGATGTAGCACTGTTGCCCATTGGTGATAACTTTACGATGGGTCCAGACGCCGCCCTTAAAGCAGTCGCATTACTATCACCTAGAGTTGTTATTCCTATTCACTACAACACCTTTGACCTCATTACGCAAGATGCAGAGGCTTTCAAAGCTCAGGTGGAACGCGAAACAGATGCGCGTTGTGTTGTTTTAGAACCGGGTCAGCAGTACACAGTTTGACCTCAGTAGGGTTTGGTTAACGGCAGGCATGACGCTATTTAGGAAGTTTGCTACCCCATCAACCACACCTCAAATAATCGCTTTACGCACCCGCGCAGACACCCACTCACTTAGTAGCACCAACCCAAAAATACAC
>JBCCBI010000093.1:0-12500 GCA_039034155.1 Deinococcota bacterium
CTGATATGCAAGGTGTGAGGGGTCGTAGTTGAAGCCAAAGCGCGGATGATTATCAACAGCAGCAAGCGCCCGCTCGGACGAAGCAATATCAAAGGCAATTTCGGTTGGGTGAACTTCGAGTGCAAAGTTGACATCAACCTCGTCGAAGACATCCAAAATAGGTTTAAAGCGCGTGCCAAAATCTGTAAAGCCAGCATCCCAATAGTCTTGGCTGGTGGGCGGAAAGGCGTAGAGCGAGTGCCAAATGGACGACCCAGTAAAGCCAGTTACGACCTTCACACCAAGTTTGGCGGCAGCTCGAGCGGTATCAGCTAGTTCAGTTGCCGCCCGCTGGCGTACACCTTCAGGATCGCCGTCACCCCAGACGTGTTCCGGCAAAATATCTTTGTGACGGCTGTCAATAGGGTCACAGACAGCTTGCCCTACCAAGTGGTTGCCGACTGCAAAGCAAGCTAGTCCGTGCTGCTCTAACAGCGCTTGGTGATTCGCGACGTAATCATCTTCTGTTAGCGCCCGCTGCACCTCAAAGTGATCTCCCCAACAGGCTAGCTCGAGCCCGTCATACCCCATGCTCTTAGCCAAGGGGGCTAGTTCGCGAATGGGTAAGTCAGCCCATTGCCCGGTAAAAAGTGTTACAGGTCGTGCCATTGTAAAAACCTGCCTTTCTGAAAGAAACATGTATTTATCGTGTTGTTAGCGCAGTTAAGATGGTTGTGTCACGTGCGATGAAGCTGCCGAATGACCATCAGCATATCTATCATCTAGACACATTCATCAGCTAGACACACTCATATGAATAAGCGTCTGCACCCTAATTTTGGACAAAAGTTGAATGTGCTGTGGCATGTGGCCACCTTGAACTTGGACTCTTCCAGACTACCTACAACCGTTTTTGTGCGAGGCAAGCGAGCTTACATAATGGTTCGAGTGATGTCATTAAATTGAAAAATGAGTAAGACAGCCCGCAAGCGCAACACAAAGGCGGTTTGTCGCTAGTTTTTTGCGTTAAGATGCCTATGCAAAACTTGTGGTCGTCAGTATAGTTTAGTGACAGATGATGTCAACACCGTACCTGAAGCTAGCTTGAAGGCGAGTGGCAATAGTATCCAAATACGATGCTGGTTATGCGTTTATTTTAAGCGCCCTCACTCGAGCCTGCCGTATACTGAAGGTTGGCACTAATAACTTCAGCTACAACGTTCAGCTACAGCGTTAAACCATGACGTTTTGCGAAGATTATCGCGTGGTGACGCTTACATGTTGCCATCAAAATTTTGTTACAGAGGCACCTGGTCAAATGTTTATCGTTAGGTGCTTATCGGGGAGGCCTACTATGGACGCAAGCATTAAAAAAGAAACCCGTGCGCGAATGCAAAAAACCCTCGAGGCATTTGAGAATAACCTCGGCACAATTCGTACTGGCCGGGCTAATCCGGCAGTACTTAACCGTGTGCAGGTGAATTACTACGGCGCGATGACGCCCTTAAATCAACTGGCGACCATCTCGAGCCCAGACCCGCGCACGTTGCTGGTCACGCCCTTTGACAAAAGCTCGGTAGATGCCATCGAAAAAGCCATCGTCGATAGTGATTTAGGTTTTAACCCCAACAACAAAGGCGACAGCGTGTTTATTAATGTGCCAGCGCTTAACGACGAACGCCGTAAGACCTTGGTGAAAAACGCCAAGACCATTGCCGAAGAAGCCCGTGTTTCTGTGCGCAATGTTCGCCGCGATGCCAACGACGAACTTAAAGAGATGCAAAAGGAAAACCTACTTACCGAAGATGACTTGCGCCAAGGTGAAGCGGAGGTGCAAAAGCTTACCGATGAATTTGTGGCGTCTATTGAAGACCGCCTCAAGCAAAAAGAAGATGACATTATGGAGGTGTAAGCTTGGCGTCAGCATGACAAGCGTCAAGTTTGCTCAAGGTAAGCGGTGTATCCGCAGGCAGATATGTCTGTGAGGCGCTCGCTCTATCAATTTGTGCGGCGTACCAGTCGGCGTGCGCGGCTAGCGCTCACACGTAGCGGACTAACACCTTTGCAAGCAAGGGTAATCTCGAGCTGTGTGGTGTTTGGGTTTTTGCTGCTGGTGCTCTATGTGGGCATGCCGCTCATGATTCCAGCCTACCTGCTATTTACCTGGTTGGGCTTGCAAGAATACACCACCATGATGAACTTGCGCGATATTCCCATTCGTAAGCGCAGTTTATTTGTGGCGGCGGCACTTACCTTTCCAGCCTCGCTACCCGCGAGTTATCCGGGTTTTGTACCGCTCATGTCGGGTATGAGTTGGCGTGAGGCGCTGCTGGGTGTGTTTGCGCTGTATTTGATTGGGCTCGAGATTGTCCGGCCCAACGACAACTCGGTCCTCAGTGTGGTGTTTTCACTTATGGGCTATATTTATGTGCCGTGGTTTTTGGGTTACGCCATCACCTTGCGCTACACGCCAGACGGTGTGCTGGGCTTGTGGTACTTAACCGTGCCTATTTTGGTCATTATTGCCAGTGATATTGGTGGTTACACCTTCGGGCGGCTGTTTGGCAAACACCAGATTGCGCCCCAGGTGAGTCCGAACAAGACGCTCGAGGGCTCCCTCGGCGGCCTCTTTTTAGCTGTTGTGACTGTTTTAGTGATGCTCTTTGGTTTAGAGTTTTTCCTAAATTTGCGTCTCGAGCTATACGATGCCGTCTTGTTTGGCTTGCTAGTAGGCAGCGCCGCCCAAATCGGCGACCTGTTTGAATCGCTCATTAAACGCTGGGTAGGTGTGAAAGACTCTGGCTTTTTAATGCCAGGTCACGGCGGCGTGCTGGACAGAATTGACAGTTTTTTGATTGCTGTACCGATTACCTACTATTTTGTGACGCTTGTTGCGTTGCGTTAGGTGGTTGGGAGAAGGGGTGAACGGGGGAAAGGGAGAAAAAGGCCTACTGCCAAGCTGGACCGTTGGGAAACGCGTAGTCTTGTAAGGACTCAGCTTTCATGGTGATGCTGTAGCCGGGAGCTTTGGGAAGTTGATAGTGACCGTTTTTCATGACAACGGGATCAGTAAAGTGCTCGTGGAGGTGGTCAACGTACTCTAAGATGCGGCTTTCTAGCGACGCCCCAACACACAAATAATCAAACATCGACAAATGCTGTACGTATTCGCACAAGCCCACGCCACCTGCGTGTGGGCAAACGGGGACATTAAACTTAGCAGCTAACAGCAACACACCCAAAACCTCGTTTACACCGCCTAGCCGGGCAGCATCTAGTTGGCAGACTTGCAAGCCGCCTGCTTGTAAAAACTGTTTGAACATCACTTGGTTGGCGCAGTGCTCGCCGGTTGCTACAGCGATAGGACTCACCGCTTTGGCGATGGCTGCGTGGCCTAAAATATCATCTGGATGGGTGGGTTCTTCAATCCACAGTGGGGTAAATTCGGCTAGCTCGCGCATATTGCTAACAGCCTCAGCTACACTCCAGACTTGGTTGGCATCCATCATCAGGACGTTATCCGCGCCGATGCTGTCACGAATAATGCGCGCCCGGCGTTGGTCATCCTCTAAATCGCTACCTACTTTGAGCTTGAAGTGCGTAAAACCCTCTGCTAGACCTTCAGCGCAGAGCCTGCGGAGTTTATCGTCACTGTAGCCAAGCCAGCCTGCCGAGGTGGTGTAGGCGGGAAAGCCGCGTGTTTGTAGTGTCTCGAGCCGCGCCGCCATACCCTCACGCCGCGCGTGTAGTAACTCAACAGCCTCAGCTTGACTCAGCACATCTTGAATGTAGCTGAAGTCCACACAAGCCGTAATTTCCTCAGGACTCATGTCTGCGAGTAACTGCCAAAGAGGTTTGTTCTCAGTTTTGGCATACAAATCCCAGACAGCGTTAATCACAGCTGCTGCAGCTAAGTGAATTACCCCTTTGTCGGGTCCTAACCAACGCAGTTGACTATCGCCAGTGATTAGCTTCCACAAGCCCAGCATGTCGCTGGTAAGGGACTCGAGCGTCCTCCCCTTCAGCCGGGTTGCCAGCACGCTCGCCGCTTGCACGCACAACTCATTCCCGTGTCCAATCGTGAACGTGAGGCCGTGCCCTTCATGCGGGCCGTCCGTTTCCAAAATGACATAGGCTGCAGAATAATCTGGATCAGGGTTCATGGCATCTGACCCGTCTGCTTGTTGGGAGGTGGGGAAACGAATATCAAGCGTGTGAACGTTTTGGATTGTGATGGACATAGCCGTGATTATAGCTTGTGTTACTTGCCGAAGTTTTGTGTATAGACATGCCCAAGTTGCTGCGCGAGGTCGTTGAGGTGTTGCCTCGAGGCTTCTGCTGCGCGTGTCTCTGTGTAGGGGACGCTATGTTGACGAGGTAGCACATGCATATGTAGATGAAATGGATTAAGTGTGTGACTTCCTATCAGTGTGTCATCGTGCATCATCAGTTGTACCCAATCACACGCGACAACTTGGCTAACACACCGTGCTAAACGCTGCGCTTGGGTGAATATCGCTTGTCCCAAGCCTTCATCTAGCTGATGTAAAGAAGCAATGTGCTGTTTGGGAATGACCAAACAATGTCCTTCAGCGAAGGGATGAAGTGACATAAGCGCTAAAACTTGATTGGAATCAATGATGGTACTGACAGGCTCATGCCCCTTGATGATGCTACAAAAAACGCATTCATCCATCTACAGCAAGTTGATAAAAGTGGATTGCATTGCCGCCGAAGACAGCGGCTCGAGCTTCATCGTCAAAAACGTCAAGATAATCTGCTAGCAAAACCTCAGCTGACTCAATTACTTGGTCGTAGCTGGCAGCTAGCAAGCATACCGGCCAGTCGCTACCAAACATGAGCCTCTCGGTGCCAAAACAATCGACGACATGCTCAGCGTAGGGGCGCAAATCATCAAGTGTCCACGCATTGTGGTTGGCCTCTGTTACCAGCCCTGAGAACTTGCAGTAAACATTAGAAAACTCGGCGATGGCGGCAAGGTCATCTTGCCAAGGCTGTAAGATGCCTTTTTCAATGTAGGGTTTGGAAATGTGGTCAATCACGCAGCGCAATCCCGGGGTGTTGCGGATGACCTCGAGCGTGCATTTCAGATGACGTGGATGCGTCAAAAAGTCAAACGCGCAGTCGTGTTCAACGAGCGCCTCAAAACTCTCGCGAACTTTGGAGCTTAACATCCAAGCAGGGTCGTCTATGTCTTGAATCATCGGGCGAATACCCACAAATTTAGGATGTTCCCGCAAACGCAGCAGGTCTGCCTCAAACTTAGGTGATTCCATGTCGAGCCAGCCCACCACCCCAGCGATGCTGCTGTGGGCATCTGCTAGCTCGAGCAAATACTCGGTTTCCGCCACCGTATCAGCAGCTTGAACAACCACCGTTTTGGCAATATTGTGGCGCGTTAAGTGAGGCTCGAGGTCATTTGGTTGATAGTCGCGGTAGATCACGCCCATGTCGGGTGTCATCCAAAAGTAGTCGCCTCTAGCAAGTTGCCAGTAATGCTGATGCGCGTCAACCCGTAGCATTATCGTCCTTTGTTAACCTCTGTGCTAGTTGAAGTACCACACAACATAGCTTTGTAAGACATAAACTCAGGGGCCGATAGCTAGATAATTGTACTGACCTACACATAGCAACTCCTTAATCTTGAAAGCTCAGCAGAGTATAACAAATTTAAAACTATCTGTGTAAGGGTTTGATGTAGATAGCCCCACCTACCCCGCCATGATTCTGCCCTGTCATACACAGGCTATGTCATGATAGGAAGACATCTACAAGATTGTGTTTCTATATTTCAAGATGGACACGGTTGGCACCGTTTTGTCCACACCGAAGGAGCAGCCATGATTTTTTTGACCTTTCGCGAAAAAAATGCACTCAAGCTTGGGCTTAAAACTGAGCATGGAATCCTAGATGTACACGCGGCGCGTGAAGCCTTAACGCTCGAGGCACCCGCCACCCCTATGGAGCTATTTGCGCCCGGCGTGTTGGCTGCCTGTGATGTGATTGCCCAGCAACTTGCCAAAGACGTGGCCCCGTTTCAGCCTTTTTTGAAAGCGGAGGCTGCACTCGAGCTTGGCCCCGCTGTGGCTAATCCGGGCAAAATTCTGTGTGTGGGGCTTAACTACGCTAAACACGCTGCTGAATCTGGTATGGAGCCGCCCAAAGAACCTGTGCTGTTTAGCAAGTTCAACAACGCGTTAGCTGCCCACGGCGATGAGGTGGCGATTGGTGGGCTCGAGCAAGTTGATTATGAGGCTGAACTCGCTGTAATTATTGGTAAAACTGCCAAAAACGTAAGTGTGAATGACGCCCTCGATTACGTGTTTGGCTACTGTAACGCCAACGACCTCAGTGAGCGCAGGTTGCAGTTTGTGAGTGGGCAATGGCTACTGGGTAAAACGTTAGATGACTTTTTACCGTTAGGGCCGTACTTAGTTACTGCAGATGAGGCTAGTGACCCCAGCAATATGCCTGTGCGCGGCTGGCTCAATGGCGAGCTGCGCCAAGACAGCAATACTAACGACCTCATTTTTAGTGTGGCTGAGTGCATCAGCTACGCGAGTCAGTACATGACCCTAAGCCCTGGAGATGTGATTTCTACCGGCACGCCCGAAGGCGTCATCTTGGGCATGGACCCCAAAGTTTGGATGCAACCCGGCGACAGTTACAGTGTTGAGATTGGCAACTTGGGAACCCTCACTAACAAGGTCATCGCCTAAATGGTTGAGGATACACAAGCATCATCCAAACGTACGTTTTTGGTGACGGGGGGCATGGGCTGCTTGGGGGCTTGGACGCTCTATCACTTGCACCAGCGCGGCGAGCAAGCGGTCAGTTTTGACCTGTCCGACAACCGCTACCGACTTAGTTTACTGCTGCCAGAAGCAGAGCAAGACAGCATCAACTTTGTACAGGGTGATCTTACCGACACAGCCCAAGTGCGTGAACTTGTTGAGGATCACGGCATCACCCACATTGTCCACTTGGCGGCGTTGCAAGTGCCTTTTTGCCGGGATAACCCGCCGCTTGGTGCACACGTTAACGTTACGGGAACTATTAATGTGTTTGAAGCAGCGCGGCAGGTGGGCATTAAGCACCTCAGTTATGCGTCGTCCATTGCTGTGTACGGACCTGCGTCTGACTATCCCCAGCGGCTCATTCCTCATGATGCAGCTAGACTGCCGCGCACGTTTTACGGCGTTTATAAAGTCGCCAATGAGGATAGTGCGGCAGTGTACTGGCGCGATCACGGCATCAGCAGTACCGCCTTGCGACCCTATACGGTGTACGGCGTGGGGCGCGATCAGGGCATCACCAGTGAACCTACCAAGGCACTTGCAGCCGTGAGTCGCGGTGAGTCCTATCACATCAACTTTGGTGGCACTATGCAGTTTCATTGGGCGTCAGACGTAGCGCAGCAGTTTATTACGGCAGCTTTGCAACCTTCTGGTGACGCGCTCGCGTTTAACCTCGGTAGTGCGCCTGTATCTGTTGAGGCTTTCATCGAGGCCGTTAAGATGTTGCGTCCAAACGCGGAGTTAACGTGTAGCGAGCAAATTTTGCCCTTTCCAGAGGGTTTTGAGGCTGACGCCCTACACGCTCATGCAAATGAGGTGTTTGAGACGCCGCTTGTGGAGGGAATTGGGGCGACGCTCGAGCACTTTGAGCGCCTTGCCAACTAGCTTCTAGATTCAGTGGTGGTGGACATTACAACTCGTAACGGACAACGTCCAAATACTTGAAAATTAGCATCAATCACGCAGAAAAACGTGAGACTTTTGGATAGGTGATAGATTTCAATAACATCGCATACGTACATCACTCAACGTCAATGATTAAGTTTCATCCAATAAAAACGCCCTGTCCTCTTCTTGAGACAGGGCGAAAAACTGACACTACAGGAGCTTATTGTTGGTTCAGACTCCAGTCATACCTCAAGTGGCGAATGGTAAGGTCGTCACTTGCTAGCACGTCAGCGGCATCACCCTCAACGAAAGGCAATAAGTAATCGGCTACATCGCCGCCATCAATTTCAAAGTCTTCTTCAAACCAATCAAAAATACGGCTTAAGCTGGCGGTGTTGGTGGTGGCATCAAACTGGTTGCGGGCAGGGTTGTTGATGAAGCTGATAGCCTGCTCTTGTAATTGGGTCTCGAGCTTCTCTGCCGTGTAAGCTTCAGCCCGCAATGCCGGGCAACTTTCTGAGGCACAGTTGATGGCAAAGTGAATACGCGGTTCGCTAAAGTCGCGCCGAATGACCTCGTTTTCAATTTCGTCGAGACTGTAATTTTCACCGTTGACCACGTGTTCTTGCTCAGTAAAAAAGGAGCGCTCGGGAATGCGTAAAATACTTGGGCGAATTGTATCAACCGGGTAGCGCTCGAGCACTTCCTCAATGGCCAAAATATTGTAGGTGTTAATCCAAAACGCTAACTGTGCGTTTTCACTAGCCAACGTACTGGGGTCAAACTCGGCTAGGTTAGCGACAAACTCGCGCACATCAGCTAGATCGTCAGCGTTGTTAAACCACACTTCGTAATCGACATAGCCGGTATCACTTACATAGGTGCGCAGTAACCTGTCGAGACGAGCGGTGTTGTAAACCTGTGCAGATGCGTGGTGCCAGACTAATAAAAGTAAACTCATCAAAATGAGTGTGCGTTTGAGGTGATTCATGGCACCAGTATAGGAAGCTCTATGCCACGTTGCGTTGTGCTTTTGACAGAGTGGGTACTGGCTAAGCTTAGGTTAAAGAGACGATGAACACATCGCGTTAGGGTTCTGGTGTGTCGGGTTCAATGATTTCTGTAGCAAGTCTGCGCTGTTTTAGCTCAGTGAGTTCAGCCCGCAAACGCTCATTTTCTAGCTCGAGCGCCAGTTGCTTGCGTTCTTGCTCGAGGCTGGCTGCCGGCCCCGTCTCAGCAGCGAGGCTGGATAACATCTGGTCAGTGCGCCACCAGTCAATGCCCATCTCTTTAGCTTTGTCTACCGAGGCAATAATGAGCCGTATCTTGATACTTAAAAGCTCAACCTCACCAATGGTCACGGTAATGTCTCCGGCGATTACCACGCCTTTGTCGAGCACCCGCTCGAGGATATCAGCGAGGGTGCTCGAGTTTAAGTTGGTGCCAGTGCTGCTACTACGTCTACTACTGGGTGATGTCACAACTTGTACTCCAACGCCCCTAATCCGAGGTTATCTAGGTCGTCATCACTAATGCCAAAGACCTCTTTAAGTTCGTCAACTTTGTGCTTGAGGCGGTAAAAAGCATCTCCCAAACGTTCAATTTCATCATCTGATAGGCTGCCGTGTTCCATGCGGCGAATGGCTTGACGCTCGAGCAACTCCCGCAACAACTCCACAACGGACAGCACCAACGTCGCTAAACCGTGTTCAGGATCGTCAGGATCGAGGTCAAGAGCTTTGGGTAGCGCGTCCCCGAAAGCATCTAGCAACGCCTGGGTATCTGCCTGACTACCAATATCAGGTTGAGTACTGGTAGTTGTGGTCTGCTTGACTGTTGATGCATTGGCTGTTGATGTAGATGTGAGGTTGTCTGTCATGTATGTGGCTACCTTCAGGGATATAGAAGATGATTGTCTTGGGTTATAACCTGCTTGGTAGGTGCTAATCGTAGCGAGCGAGTTTGTCGTAAAGCTCGAGCGCAAGGCGCGATTTTCCGCTGGCTTCGTAGCGAGCAGCCAAGTCAAGAATAAGCTCCTCTGCTTCGGCACTTTCAGCCGAGTTGGGCGCGCTTGCCAGTATTTCAAACAAGCGCTGTTTAGCATTGGTAAGTTTACCTTGGTTAAGCCAATCTTTAGCAGTTGTTAAGCGCATCTGACGCGCTTTGGTAGCCGCTAATTGCCGGCGGTTTAAGGGTTGTGGTGCGGGTTGTTGGGCAGGCTCAGCCGTACGACCTGCAACTGTGTCAACAACGTCATCAATCATGTCTTCAACCAAATTTGTGGCCATTGCTGCAACGGTTTCCACAGAGGCTACATTGGCAGATGTGACAGACGCATCCTCTTGAGTATCAGGATTACTGGTATCAGCCGCTTCGGAGGTAACTTCAGAAGCATCTTCTTGAACTTCTGGTTGGTTTTTACGAACTCGCCGCACGCGCCCTTTTTTACTAGTTGGTTCAGCCACAACAGCCTCCCGGTTGGAGTCATGACACAGCTCATCAATACCAACTTACCGATGATGTGTACTCTTTAGCTTAGCAGATAACCGACTAGCCTAGTCGCTTTGTTCTGAAGATGTGCTTGCAGGTCGGACCAGGGGCGGTGTTGGCCGCTCGAGGCTGTCGCTACTGGCAATGAGCGCCCGCAGGTTGATGTAGATAAGTTCCACCCCAGCGACAGACACGCGCACGTCACCGGCTACCACCACACCTTTGTCAATAACTCTATCCAAAAGTTCAACAAGGTTGTTGTCGTTTGTACGCTTAGCTGCACTCATGATGGGGTGCCAGTACCATCATCAATATCAATAGCACTAAACGTGTAAGGCGCAAAGGGGCCACGAAGCTCGAGCGTCATACGTGCATCATTAGTGTAGTGGGCACGTATGTTTTGGTTTTGTTGACTGTCCAGTAATACGATGACCTCCGCAGCGCCAGTCTGCTCAGCATCACTTGGGGGCACGCGCTCACTAGACATGTAGAGGATGCCTTCACTACTAAGAAAAGTCTCGAGCTGCTCACGTACTTCAGCAGCTTGCGCGTGATCTGCCGATTGCGTTATGAGGCTGTCGCGACGTGCTTGTAAATAAGCGCGCCCACCGCTCACAGGATCTGCAGAGGTTTGCCTTGTGTGTTTGTTTAACCACAGCCTAAGTGTCCACTCTTGTTTGCCTATAAGCTTTTTAAGCTGGCTGTATACCTTATTGTAAGACCGCTCGAGCAGGGTGTGAAGTGCTTGCTCATCTGGCAGAATAGTGCCGAACCGGGCTGGGCAAATCCCCAGCGGTAGGTACTGGCTAATAATGGCATCGTGCAAGACCGCTTGGCGCGCAACCCACGAATCTGCAGCGAGCTGCTGACCGCTTTGAGCCAGTTCAGCGCGCAGGGTGGCAGCAAAGTCAGCTGGATTAATGGCACGTACAAGGGCAACAATATCTGGGTGATGGGTAGTAGCTGGGTGGTGAATAAATTGCAAGGGCGTACTGATGTCGTTAGCGTCTACCTCGTTGGGCAAAGGGAGGGTGTCTCGAGGCTCTCCACGAGGTGTGTGGACAAAGCCATAGAAGTAGTATCCGGTTGTTTCCGGCACAGTCATAGATAGTTGGCTTTCAAGATGATGAGCTTTCAAGTGCCTCGAGCCTATCCAGCAGAATAGTCTCACGGTCATCGTACTCGTCTTCATCAATCTCGCCACGATCGAGCGCCGCTGCAAGTTCGCGTAACTCACGCATGATGCCTTCCTTGCCACCGTCCTCAGCATCAATTTGTTTTTTGACCTGAGCTGCCACATCCACCAGTGGTCCAAGCAGAAGCCGTAAAGGACCAAGCGCCTGTTTGAGCAGCTTGGCGTCTTTGTCAGTATCATCCACACTGGCATTATGCCACGTTGACATAATACGCTGCCATCATTCATGTGCTATTACAGGGACTTCTGCATACCACAACAATGTGTACTGAGACTAGTTGGCAAGGTAGAACGGTAGCCCTGTGTTATCAATCAAAAAGATGCCGTCAGCATTACTGTACGGAAGACCGTCTTCGTTGAGGTAGTAGTGCCTTCCTAAGTCGTCAAGCACGTAAAGATTACCTTGGTCATCACGATAAGGAAATCCTTCGGCGTTGAGGTAAAAATGAAGGTCATTTGAAGTTGTGTAAGGCTGTCCTTGAGGCGAGGTGAAATGAAGTGCGCCGCTCGAGCTACTTAGCGATACATGGTATGTCTGCACGTCACGGTAAACAGCAATCTTTTCACCGCTTGCATCCCAAATATGAGTATGCATTTGCTGATTTGGGTGTAAGTAGTAGCGCGCATTAGTGTTATCAACAACATAGACATAACCTTGACTGTCGGTAAATGGACGACCGTCCTGATTCACATAAAAACTTTGCGCGTTATCATCTAGATAAAGATAACCCTGAGCGTCGCGCCACAGCACCTGTGAAAATGACTGCGCGTTAGCAACACTCATAAAAATACCCCAAGCAACTACACTGGCTAGGATAAGCGTTGCAATCCTATGTTTTTTGGGTGATGAGAAACAAGACAGTGTAGTCATTGGTATCCCCGATCGGTTGCGCTACTTGCTCCGCTCACGCTAAGCGCCCAAATATCAACGCGTGAACCTCTAAGCTTCCGAAGACCCCACAAGCACCATGTACCTGTACACACTTTAAGCATGATGTGTTGCGGTAAGTCTCCAACTCATTGCAAAGATTAGAGCAAAATGTGAAAAACGGGCGTTATGTGAACGACACAATTGACCTAAACAGTAGATACATTTGGGACGTCTTTAGGGTAAGTTCTGAAAATTACGG
>JBCCBI010000094.1:0-14782 GCA_039034155.1 Deinococcota bacterium
CAACTTACCTAAAAAACCTTCAGTATGAATCACACTAAAGCCATAAGGCTGCGTGACGTTATGCATCAATTATCTTTGTAGCGCAAATATCTATTTGTGGTAGATATGGAGTGATGCTGATGAAATATGTACTTGTACTACTTCTACTTATAACTGGTAGTAGTTTTGCTCAGGTTAGCGTAAGTGCCCCCGTTCAAGATGTTCTAGAAGACTTTACAACTATCAGCCAACGCACTAGCCACCTAACACTAGAAAAGCATGTCTCCAAGGGATAAACTAAGGGATTAAGGAAACTCAGTTAAAGGAGACATGCTATGTAAAGATTGTATCTCAAATGGCTGAAGCAGATAAGGAAACTGCAACCTGAAGGCGTGAGCACACGGCAAGCGAACTTGGTGCATCTATTAGTGGGCATTTTTTTACAAGAGTGTGCATCTGAGTAAGATTGCCAGTCACATGATGACGCGGGCACAAAAAGAGAGTAATGTAGTGAGGTTGTCACGTTTTTTAGGTAATGAAAGTGTCGATGTAGAAAGTTGGTATGGGGCATATGCTGAGGCTACTGTTGACCGCTTGGTTAAGGCAGGGGCAGAAATTCGTTTGATTGTCGATGGTTCAAAAGTTGGTTTCGGACATCAACTGTTGATGATTGCGATTGCCTACAGGCGCAGAAGTATTCCTTTGGTATGGACCTGGACGGAGCACAAACGGGGTCATAGTTGTGTTGCTGTTCAAAAAGCCCTGCTCGAAAAAGCTGATGCTTTAATCCCCGAAGGTGCCAACGTGTCTCTGCTTGGCGACAGTGAGTTTGGCAATCCCAAGCTGCTTCAAAAGCTTGAGTCATGGGGCTGGTGCTATGCGCTACGTCAATCAGGTCGAGAACTATACCAAGATAAAGATGGTGTCTGGAAGCGTTTATCTAAGGCGGTCACAGCAGGACAATCACAAGACTTGGGCGCGTGCCTACTCACCAAGGCACATCAGCACAAAACCCACCTTATTGCCCATTGGCACAAGTCTGAAAAAGACCCTTGGTTGCTTGCTACCAACTTTCCTGACAAGAAAACGTGCCTTAAAGCCTACATGCTCAGAATGTGGATTGAAGAAATGTTTGCTGACTTTAAGGGTAATGGCTTTGACCTTGAAAGCTCACGTCTGCGCGCGGCTGATAAACTCAACCGCTTAACTTTAGCTGTTTGCTTACTGTACCTATGGCTTGTTGCTTTTGGCTCTAAAGTCATTAAGCTTGGTCAGCGTAAGCTTGTTGACCGTAAGTCTCGTAGAGACCTGAGTCTTTTTCGCATTGGTCTTGATATGATCCATAGATTCATCGCAAATCATTCGTCCTATTCACTCTTTCTCACCCCTTATCCATGACTACTCTTGGTGTTAGGTAGCTAGGCCAACGCATTCAGGTTGAGAATCTAGCGGGTGCAACGAGTCTATTTTTGATGGCAACGTGGAATGGTGAAACTCTACTAGATTTTGGGATGGACATCCGTGAAGGTGACTTGACTATTACCTTTGAAGCAGGCGCGCTCATGGTGCCAACCTTTCAAACATATGACACCGGCCCAACTTTGTACGCTCGAGCCTACGTACACAAAACAGAAGGTAGACGCCGTAAAAGTACCATGCACTGTTTTAGCCCGACCATTCGCTACGAACTTGACGATGCGTTTATGTTCGGTGGTGACTTAGTGATGCCATCGGTAAATTTGGATGAGTGGGTTGTGTTCAAAGTGTTTGATGTCATCAACTTTGACGCTGAAACTCGCGAACATATCATCATGTACGTGCAGTTTTCTAGTCAGCCCCTACCTGATTCTCCACGTGATTATCCCAAACCGCCATCATTCCAAAGTATTGATGTGCTCGAAGATATGAGCCTTTTTGACTGAGGTCGTAAATTTAATTCCCCTCGAGGTTTGTATTGATGCTGCCACTGCCACCCAAGCCGCTCATGCTGCTTACAATGGCGGCGCAGCGCGCATCGAACTATGCGGTCAGATGTCATTCGACGGACTCACCCCATCACTAGAAGCAATTGAGCAAGCTAGGCAAGCGTTTGCTCGCCCCGGACTCATGGTGATGATTCGTCCTCGAGCAGGCAATTTTACCTACACTAATCACGAACAACAGCAGATGCTAAAAAGTATTACTGACGCTCATACAGCAGGCGCAGATGGGGTTGTGTTGGGCGTTTTGCAAGGTGATGTCGTCAACGTAGAGGCAACCCAAGCCTTAACCCAACATGCTAAGTCGTTAGGCTTGTCCGTAACCTTTCACCGAGCATTTGATGCTGTGAGTGACCGTGTAAACGCATTAGAACAGCTCATTGAGTTAGGCGTTGACCGAGTGCTTAGCAGTGGTACGGCGTGGGGGAGTGGTGAGCCTGCAACTGAAGGGCTATCTGTTTTACAGGATTTGCTAGCTCAAGCTGCGGGGCGCATCGAGGTAGTTGTGGGGGGCGGGATTTGGCAGGGGAACCTCGAGCCCATACTCACAGCTCTTGATGGTTATGACAATATGTCTATTCATGTTTACTCTGGTGTACAGGAAGACGGCATAACGTGTGCACAGTTAGTGAGAAATCTCTATCTAACCTAGCAAAGTGATGATAAGTCTGTTAAGCAGTAGTTTTGTACCCACTTCAAAAACGATTCTTCTTGCCAAGACTTAATATTCCTGCAAACATACTCCCACACAATAAGACGATCAATAATGATAAAGCAGTCTAGAAGAGGTAGATCAGATTCATCAAGGTTATATCCTAATAAAAACTCGTTGGCTAAATCTAACTGTTGAGCATCTATGTACGTTGCGTATTGCCGTGGTAAATCTTCAAGACAGTGACCAAAGCGAGCTTCCATTAAGTCAAAGATGCCTGTTACCTGCCAATCATCATTGTTTTTGGTGACGCACGTATTATCAGCTTTGTAATCTTGAAGCGTTATAACAGGAGATGAAATTAAAACGCGTTCTAAGTACTTTTTAAAGATTGCCATTAGGTTGCGTTCTTCATCATTTGAAATGGTCTGACGAGTCATATTCGATGCTTCAATCAACGCTTGAACTTTTTTGAGGAGTTGTTGATCGTAACTTTCTTCATAACTTACAACCTTGTTCGTGAGTTCATCAAACTCCCCATAAAAAGGTGCTTGGAAATGTTGTAGCACTCGCAGTGTTTGCCCAAGTTGATGAGCAATCTTTTTGAGATCATCGCCAGAAAGGGACTTTAGCAACAACTGATCACTCAGCTGAATTCCGGGCATTTTGGGCATGAGCGCAAAATCGTAATCGAAATGTTCTAGGCTTTTATCTATCAGATAAGGTCTAGGTGTGGGTAAATTGGTTTGTTCTGCAAGGAAATTGGCAAAAAAGCGTTCTTTTGGAAACTGCCAACTGTAATGCGAGCGACCTCTAAAAATTCACTCACCACGCTGCGTTTCCAGAAGCACATTCTGCTTAAACAAGCCTGCTTGTATTGGGGTTGCGTTCAAGCAATCCCCTAAGCTATGTTTGCGAGTCGCACTAGAAAACTGATGTGAAGATAGTTTTCCTAATCTTGGACCACAATGAATCATAGATTTACTTCCAGCTTAAGTGAATTTTACTATTGAACATATTCTTCAATAGTAAGACCAAACCATTCCAGGTCGAAGTACCTGCCTTCACTAAAGACCATTCGCCTATGACTACCTTCATGCTTAAATCCAAGGTGTTTATGGAGTTCTATCGACGCCACATTATTGCTGTGTACGGCAATAATGACTTTTTGAAAGCGCAATTCGTGAAAATAGTATTTCAATACTAGCTTGATTGCCTCAGACGCATAGCCTCTACGCTGGAATTCATTCAAAACGTCAAGAGCGTAGCTAAACGTACCTGTTCGACTATCACAGCTATGTGTAACAATTGAACCAACTGTTTGCCCTTCGAGTGATTCAATCATCCATTGATATTGAAAATCTTGCATACCTTGTTGAGCTTTTTCTTTGAGCCAATGTTCAATTGTGCTCGTAGAGCTTGGAGGTCTGAGCCAGTCAATAAATTGCGAACGTTGTGTATCTTGATTTAGAGCAATGAAAAAATCTAAATCTGAAACCTCTAAGGCTCTTAGTTTGATTGTCTTACTTTGCCAGTAATTGAACATTATCTAACTCACGAGCTTATAAAGTGGATGCCCACCAAGTGCTTTGAGCATCACTTTCAAGCGTAGGAACAAGTTGCTGAAGTGGTTTAGGTTGAAGATTCCAAGACGCTAAGCTATCAAAGTTCAACCAATGAAAGCTCAGATGGTTTTCTTTAGCTCTGACAGCAGTCTTATGGTGCAAGTTTGCACATTCAACACGAAAACAGTGGTTGATTTCGTAATGCTGAGTCTTGCCGCTATGCCACTGATGCTCTACTGCGCCTAGGTAATTTGTCACTGACGTATCAAAGCCGAGTTCTTCTTTTAGTTCACGCTGCAAACACATAGGAATGCTTTCACCTAGTTCAACATGTCCGCCTGGCAAAAACGTATTTGATGAATTTAGGGCTTTAGCTACAAGTATATGTTGCTCAGAGATAATGACAGCTCTCGATAAAATGTGTGAGTGAGTTTCCATCAAATCGAGTTTATCAAGCGGTGTGGTGGCTCGAGCTAATGAACATCATCTTAAACACTCACTGCCTCCGGCTCATAATCCGGCGACTGATGGCGAAAATACGTGTTGTAAAGCTCCGCATAGTGCCCGCCTTCCGCTAAAAGTCCGTCGTGACTACCTTCCTCAATCACCTCACCTTTGCGCAATACAATAATCCGGTCAGCGCTGCGAATGGTGGAGAGCCTGTGGGCAATCACAATCGCCGTGCGTTCGCGTAAGACGACGTCCAGACCTTCTTGAATTTGTGCTTCGGTGAGGGGGTCAACGCTAGCGGTGGCTTCATCTAAAATGAGGATGCGCGGGTCTTGGAGTAGGACTCGAGCCAAGGCAACCAGTTGACGTTGCCCCATCGAAATAGCTCTGCCGCCTTCACCAACATCACTCGCGAGGCCGTTGGGAAGTGCGTCCAGCCAGTCGCCCCCACCAATGCGCTTGGCAACAGCAGTCACAGCAGCATCACTTGCGTCGGGTGCGCCGTAGCGAATGTTGTCGCCGACCGTGCCTGCAAACAAAAATGGTGTTTGTTGCACAATTCCTAGGTGACGGCGATACGCAGCTAAATTAAAGTCACGAATATCCTTCCCGTCTATAAATAAGTTGCCGTCTTGAAACTCGTAAAAGCGTGCCACCAGCTTGCCCAAGCTAGATTTACCCGCACCCGTGTGACCAACCAGCGCCACCGTCTCACCAGCTTCTATAGTGAGGTTGAAGGTTTGTAAGACTTGCTCTTGCTCGGTATAGCGAAAGTCGAGGTTACGAAACTCGATGCGCCCAGCGAGGTCAGTGAGGGTTTCATCACCTGTTTGTGTTACGCGCGGTTCAGCGTCTACCAGAGCAAACACGCGTTCACTGGCAGATAAGCCTTGCTGAAACTGACTCCAAAATGAGGCAATGCTGGTAAGTGGAAACCAAAATAACGCCACAGCCTCAACAAATAAAAACCACTCGCCTGGTGTTACTGAGCCTGTCACAACACTGCGGCCACCGAAGTAGACAACTAGGGCAGTGCCAACGCCTGCGATGGTTCCTAAGACGGGGAAGATGCCACTGAAGACAAGACCTTGACGCAAGTTGAGCGTGTAGGACTGGGCGTTGACGCGATTAAATTCTTTGTAAATGGTCTGCTCTTGGCGGAAGGCTTTGGCGACAGAAATACCTGTCACGGATTCTTGGACGTTGGCGTTGACCTCAGCGACAACGCGGCGCGCTTGCTGGGTGGTGAGGCGGGCAATGTGCCGAAACGCAAGGGCGGCAGCTACAATAAACGGCGCAATAATGAGCGCAATTAGGGCTAGTTGCGTGTTGATGTAAAACAGCACGCCGATGATGATGCCAACTTGCAAGACTTGGCTCATCAAATTCAGGGTAAGGGTGACGACGGTAGCAAAGTCTTGCGTATCTGACGTGACGCGGCTCACCACGCGACCAGTAGAAAATTCGTCGTAAAAGGACATGTCGCGCTCGAGCACAGCATCAAACGCATCTTCCCGAAGATTCAGAACCACATTCCCCACAGCTTTTGCCGTGTACCACTGCCGAAAAAAGTTGAATACCCATGCAAGCACACCAGCGAGCAGCACGGCAGTGAGTAACCAAGCTGTGCGCTGCCACAACACTGGGCCAAGCTCAGTTGGCGTGTCACCCAGCACGTCCAGCCCACGCGCTAGAAGAATAGGCAGCAGTGCGCCCATGAGTGCGTCGGCAAAAATCATCACGGCGACAAAGATCATCATCGCCCAGTACGGGCGGAAATACCCCATAATGCGGCGCAGCAGTTGGGCGTCTGTGTAGTTGCGGTCGTAGGCTTCAGCAGCGATGCCATCCATGAGAAATCCCATGAGCTAGCCTCCTTTGGTTGACGTAATCATGCAGTTAGTCATATTTGGCGAAAATGCGGGCGTAGAGGGGGCAGCGCTCGAGCAACTCGTAATGCCCACCCTGATCAATCACGTGTCCGTGGTCAATGACCAAAATGAGGTCAGCGCCGCGAATTTGCGATAACCTGTGGGTAATCATTAATGTGGTACGACCTTCTAATACGCGGTTGATGGCGCGCTGAATGGCATCTTCGGTAGCACTGTCGATAGCGCTGGTGGAATCATCCAAAATCAAAATACGTGGGTCGGTAAGCAGCGCCCTAGCAATGGCGAGTCGTTGCCGCTGCCCACCAGATAAGGTAACGCCGCGCTCACCAATGACGGTTTCGTAACCATCGGCAAAGCCCATAATAAAGTCGTGCGCTTGAGCTGCTTTGGCGGCTTGGATGATGTCGCCTTTACTGGCGTCATCGCCTAAGCCAAAGGCAATGTTGTCGGCAACCGAGCGTGAAAACAAAAAGATGTCTTGCTCAATCACCGAAATTTGCTGCCGCAACACGCCCAATTGCCAGTTGCGTACATCGATGCCATCAATTAAAATTTTACCTTCGGTCACGTCATAAATGCGGTTAACTAACTTGGTGAGGGTACTTTTGCCGGAGCCAGTCTGCCCCACAATTGCCACCGTTGTGCCTGGCGCTGCGCGAAACGACACGTTGCGGAGGGTTTGTTTGCCACTTTCACCTTCGTAACTAAAACTGACGTTGTCAAAGACCAGTTCGCCGACAACCTCGGCGTTGTGACCGGCAGCATTTTCATCTAGCTCGGTTTTTTCCTGCATAAGTGCCAAAATGCGCTCGGCACCTGCTAAGCCAAGTTGCACCAGTGAAAAGGTAAATACCGAAATAAAGGCTGCAAAGCGCATCGCCCCCATAATGCCCATGACCGCCACCAACTCACCGATGCTGAGCGCACCTTGCGAGACACGCCACAAGCCGTGCGCAAACTGTCCGGCATAAGCAATACTAAAGAGCAAAATGGGCAAATAGCGCGCTTGCACTTGCCCTTGCTTGATGAAAAAGTCGCGGTAGCTGGCGGCGTTACCCACAAACTTGCGCCGTTCTTGGGCTTCTTGGACAACCGACTTGACAACCTCAATACCGGTAATGGTTTCGTTGAGGCCGGCGTTCATCACGCCAAATTGACCACGCATAGCACCGGATACTGGGTTGAGCCGCGCCATGTAGTCACGCACCGCAAAGATGAACACGAGTATAAAGAGAAGCGGTGCCACCAGTAGATGTAAGTCAATGGTGGCAATAAAAATAATGGGCACAAGCATACTAATTGACGACTCGGTGATGAGCGCCACACCGGGGTTCATCATGGGGTTGAGCTGGCGCACGTCGCCGGTGGCCCTGGCCATAATGTCGCCCACTTTTTGGCGGTTGTGGAAAGTTTGACTTTTGCCAAGAAGGCTGATGTAGAGTTCTTCGCGAGCGTCACGCTCGAGTCGTTGCCCCAACATTTCAATCGAAAAGCTGTTCACAAGGTCAATAGCACCACGTACTAGCACCATCACCAAAATGGTGACAGCTAGCCGCACCAGCCGCTCTAAACTGGGTTCGTCTTGCAAAACTTCATCAAATGCTAGTCCGGTAAGCCGCGGAACAGCCACAAAAAGCACGTTGGTGAGCGTGACCGACAGCGCAAAAATAATTAATAACCACTTTTGACGTGCCAGATGAGACACAATCCAGCGAACTGGCCCGCGTTGGTCATAGTGATGCGCATTTGCAACCTTAAATTCACTATTAAATTCATTGCTGCTGCTAGCTGTGGGGAGTTGCCCTGCTTGAACTGTCAACCGCGCCTCCTAAAACATACCTTAAATATTATAGGCTAAACATGTCAGTTTACGTGATGTTTGTCAAGGTTTGTTGCATATATTGAGGTCAAGTTTTTGCTTACAGATGTAATTTTCTTTGATGTGGATTTAAGCTGAGGTTGAAAATGCTTTTACAGGTGTGCGAGGACTAATATGGTTGACGGCTCTTGCTATCAACACGTCCAGCACTATTCTGATGGCTTTAACCCGTGTTCTTATGGGCTTATCTGATGAGTATTGGTTGATGCTTTGAGTCTTCGATATCAAGCGAATTAAGCTCGAGACTCCTATATCGTTAAAGTATTCTATCTCACATTAAATTACTTGTGGATAATGGCGTCAACATGCCACAAGAAAACCTCCCCAAGTCGTCAGGGGAGGTTGGATGTATCGCTAAAACTTGAAGTTACAGGATGAGGCTAACCTTCAGCGCGCATGAGTTTTTCGACGACGCTGCGGTCCTCGAGCGTACTGGTATCACCTGTAGTTTCTTCACCAGCCGCAATGTTGCGCAACAAACGGCGCATAATCTTACCGCTGCGGGTTTTAGGGAGGGCATCTGCAAAGCGAATTTCAGCGGGTTTGGCAATGGCACCAATTTCTTTAGAGACATGATCGCGCAGGTCTTGACGTAAGCTGTCGCCGCCTGTACGGCCGCCCTCGAGCGTCACGAATGCAACTATAGCCTGCCCCTTAATTTCATCTGGCCGGCCCACCACCGCAGCCTCAGCAACGGTTTCGTGGGAGACCAGTGCGGACTCAATCTCCATGGTGCCGAGGCGGTGACCGGAGACGTTCACCACGTCATCTACCCGGCCCATGATCCAGAAGTAGCCATCTGGGTCGCGCCTCGAGCCGTCGCCTGCAAAATACACATGAGGAATTTCTGACCAATACTGCGCGCGGTAGCGGTCATCATCACCGTAAACTGTCCGCAACATGCTTGGCCACGGGCGTTTAATAACCAAATACCCACCACTGTCCGCATCTTGCTCGTTGCCATCAACATCGACCACGGCGGGTTCAATGCCAAAAAACGGAATGCCTGCAGACCCCGGTTTGGCATCGTGTACGCCGGGCAGGGTAGTAATCATGACGCCGCCAGTTTCAGTTTGCCACCAAGTGTCAATAATGGGGCAGCGATCCTGACCAATCACACGCCGGTACCACATCCACGCTTCTGGGTTGATGGGCTCACCGACGGTGCCAAGCAAGCGGAGGCTACTGAGTTCATGCTTGTCAATCCACTGCTCGCCCCACTTCATAAACGCACGAATGGCGGTGGGTGCTGTGTAAAAAATGGTGACGCGGTACTTGTCAACAATTTCCCAAAAGCGGTCAGGCTCAGGATGATTCGGCGCACCTTCGTACATCACGCAGGTTGCCCCGTTCGCCAGCGGCCCGTACACAATATATGAGTGCCCAGTAATCCAACCTACGTCAGCCGTACACCAGTAGACGTCTTCTTCTTTAAGGTCAAACACATACTTGGTGGTGAGGTAGGTATAGGTTTGATAGCCGCCTGTGCTGTGCAACACACCTTTGGGTGTCCCCGTAGATCCAGAGGTGTAGAGGATGAATAATGGATCTTCAGAATCCATAGGCTCTGCTGGGCAGTCAGTGGACGCAAATTGCATTAACTCGTGATACCAATGATCGCGCCCAGCTTCCATGTGGATGTCGTTGCCACCGCGCTTGACCACAATTACGTTACTTACGCCGGGGCAAGCTTTGAGGGCGTCATCGACTTGAGGCTTAAGCGGGAACACACTACCGCGCCTGTAGCCGCCATCTGCGGTGATAACCAACTTGGCGTCAGCGTCGTTAATGCGGTCAGCTAGAGCTTGTGCGCTAAAGCCACCAAAAACTACTGAATGTGGCGCACCGATGCGAGCACAGGCCAGCATGGCGATGGCTGCTTCGGGGATCATCGGCATGTAGATGGCCACGCGGTCACCTTTGCCAACGCCGCGCTTTTTGAGCACATTGGCAAACTTGGAGACTTCGCGGTGTAAATCTTGATAGGTGAGCACCCGTTGGTCGCCCGGTTCACCTTCCCAGATGATAGCTGCTTTGTTACGTCGCCATGAATCCAAGTGACGGTCAATGCAGTTGTAAGCGAGGTTTGTTTGACCGCCTACAAACCATTTGACGAAGGGTTCGTCCCACTCGGTGACTTTGTCCCAAGGCTTAAACCAGTGGAGTTCGCTGGCAACATTGCCCCAAAAGGTGTCTGGGTCGTTCAGGGATTGTTCGTAGAGTTTTTGATATTCCTCGAGGCTCTTCAGTTTTGCCTCATCACGAAAACCTTCTGGCGGTGCAAAACGGCGTGCTTCTTGCAAGACCGACTCGATGCGCTCGGACATGCGTTCCTCCTTAGATCATTGTAGGTTGTACCTACGTCGTATCACGTAGATGTAACAGAAGTCAATTGTTCGACTGAATACCTTTTGATGGCGTTGTCACAAACATCTTCAACAAGGTAGGCTTTCCTATCATTAGAGGAAGCCAAAATGACTAACTGAGTACGTATCATCGGTGTACATAAATACTTTGTTAGCGGAGAAAACCACAGGATAGTTGTCCTGTGGCTCAAGGGTTATTTTGGGCTGTAGATAAGGCTTAAAAAACGCGGCTCCAGTCTTTTGGCCAGCGCTCTACGACAACTTTGGTTTCGGTGTAAAACTCAATGCCGTGCCGCCCTTGTGCGTGCAAGTCACCAAAAAAGCTTTCGCGCCAACCACTAAACGGAAAAAAGGCCATCGGAGCTGCCACGCCTAAATTGATGCCGACATTACCCGCTTTGACTGCATAGCGGAAGCGCCGCGCTGCTGCGCCACTGCTGGTGAACAAACAGGCTTGATTACCAAATGGGCGGTCGTTTACAACCTTGATGGCATCTTCAACGTTATCCACGTGAATCATGCTGAGCACTGGACCAAAAATTTCGGTGGTGGCAACGGTGCTTTTGGGGTCAACGTTGTCTAACACTGTGGGGCTAATAAAAAACCCGCTCTCATAACCGCTTACTAAGGGGTTGCGTCCGTCTACACGGGCGTTAGCACCTTCGTTTAAGCCCGTTTGGACGAGGCCTTCAATGCGGCTTTTACTTTCACCTGAAATAACGGGGCCCATCGTCACGCCGTCATTCATGCCGTAGCCCACGTTGCGGCTGGTAGCGGCATCAGCAATGCGCTCGCTAAATTCGTGTTTGGCGTCTCCTACAGTAACGGCAACAGACGTTGCCAAACAGCGCTGCCCTGCACAGCCAAAGGCTGAATCTGCCAAAATGCGTGAGGTCATTTCCATGTCAGCATCTGGCAAAATAACGGCCGGGTTTTTAGCACCCCCTTGACATTGGGCCCGTTTGCCGTTGGCAGTGGCGCGGCTGTAGATGTACTTGGCAACAGGCGTTGAGCCAACAAAGCTAATCGCGCGCACATCCGGGTGATCGAGGATGGCGTTGACGGTGTCTTTCCCGCCGTTAATTAGTTGCACCACGCCTTTGGGAAAGCCTGCTTGCTCAAATAACTCAAATAACTTTTGACTGCTCGTAGAAACTTTTTCGCTGGGTTTTAGCAAAAAACTGTTGCCTGTTGCCACTGCATAGGGCATAAACCAAAGGGGAATCATGGCGGGAAAGTTAAACGGGGTAATGGCAGCAACCACACCGAGCGGCTGGCGGAACATGTGCTCGTCGATGCCTCTGGCAATGTCTTCATTGTTGTAGCCCTGTATGAGCATGGGCGTGCCGCAAGCAACCTCTACATTTTCGATGCCACGACGAATTTCGCCAAGACTTTCTTGGTAGGTTTTGCCGCACTCATCAGTGATAATTTTGGCGAGGTCCGTAAGGTTATCTTCTAGTAAAACTTTAAGCTTAAACAGCGGCTGAATGCGGTCGGTAACAGGTGTTTGCCGCCAGTCTTCAAAGGCGGCTTGGCCAGCTTGAACGGCACTGTCAACTTCCTCTGCAGGACTTAATGGAACTTCAGCAATGGGTTCACTAGTTGCAGGGTTGTGAACCTCTAAAAAGTCACTACTTGTTGAGCGTTGCCACTCGCCGTTTACATAGTTGAGCAAGCGTGTTGCGGTCATCGTCATTACAAACTCTCCTTTACCAACGTCGTACAAGATTGCTGTTTGCGGTATGGATGATTGTACGCGATGACCTACTTACGTGCCAAGGCTGTTAGCTCACTTAGCTGAGGTTGACAAGGACTAGCTGAGCTAGACATCTGATGTGAGCGCAGTTTCACAAGATCGTTGTTACAGATGGCTAGTTTTGAACATCGCGCTTAGGAAAAGAGAGGGAAGGGATTTTATCGGATGCTACAGGTGTGTCACATAACTGTGAGACTGCTGTAATTTATCAAGTGTGTTTCGAGTCGGTATCATTAGCTAGTGCTCGAGCAGATACTGCATCAACGTTAATTCAGTAGCAATGCCAAGACAAGTTACCTCACTAACCATCAAAAAAAGATGGCGAAGCGCGCCTGAAACGCTTCGCCAAACACTTGGAAGGAAGTAGAAGGGGAAATTAGAGTTAGGTTGGAAGAGCTGGCTCGTAATGCCTAACCCGTTTATGTAAACAAGCTAAGAAAGACGGTGCCGAAGGCTGCTAGGTGATGACGTTGTGCGACGATGCGTAAAGCAAGAAAACGTAAGACAGCGCAATAAAGTGTAAGTGTAAGACGACGTAATGCAAAGTGCGCGTAGTGAGAAGTCGCAGTGTGATGCAGCAACGTTGAAAGGGTTGCAAGATGTTCATCACGAGTCAGCTCATCAACACCATGAATGATACGGGTAGAAACGCTACAAAACGCTACAAAGCTACATGCTAAACTCTAAACACTTTGAGTGATCCCCGTACTCAGTCAACAAACCCCGTTCCTGATGTGGTTTGTATGATTATAGATGATGATATGTTGAGGCTTCGTACGCTTACGTCTTGGCTCACTAGCTATTACGTGCAGGTTGCCAGTAACCCTACTGAGGTGCAACAACAACTCAATCATGTTGCCCCGTCATCACCTTTGCTGGTACTTATCGCGGTGCCGCCAACCTCACTTACTAAATCAGCGGCAAGAACAGCAGCTCCACCGACGCAGCAAGCCTCGCTCGAGACACTTTTGGCACAAACCTGTCACGATACTTTAGCTGTTAACAAAGCAGCCACAATCATCCTTCTGGATGATGAAGATACGCCTAGCCTGCGGGTTGCCGGGCTCGAGGCAGGGGCGCTTGCCTGTTTGCGCGCACCCATTAACAAAGCTGAACTTCTGGCCTTAGTGCATCAGCATATGCAGCGATTGCGTCATGTGGTGCGCGCACGAACTAATGTTTCTGAACGAGCTAGTGGCATCACAAATGGTCATACTGTCGCCCGACAAGATTCAACCTCACACGAGCGTGTTTCGTCACAACCGCGCAAGCGTCCAAACATATTGTCAGGTCGTATGCGTAAGTCGCGTTCAGAAGCTGATGCTGAGCAGCACAAAGGCTATTTGCTAGGGTCATCTCATGTGCTGGCGGGCAACCGTGAATTGCGCTTAGGTGCTAGCCGCGCTCTAGCACTACTGGGCTACTTGCTCGAGCAAAATATCGAAATTCCTAGAGTGACTTTAGTAGATTTATTGTGGCGCGAAGACGAAGCCACCAACGTCAGCAGTAGTTTTAGAACCATGCTTACCCGCTTGCGGCAACAAGTGCCCGATTTGCTGATGATTACCCGCTCGAGCGTACGCTTAAACCGCGACGCCGTTCATTGGGATACTGAGAACTTTCGGCAACTTGCGCAAACCAAAGATATTGACGCGCTAGAACAAGCTAGCATGCTCTACCGAGGGCAGTTTTTAGAAGATGCCACCTTTGAAGGCTCGGATGCTTGGCATTTGTGGCTCGAGCACACCCGTAGCAAGTGGCAAGACGCCCACAACGAAGTGGTGCGGGGGATTACTGATTACTACCTCGAGCAGCATCAACCGGAGCGGGCCTTGCGCTATGTAGAGCGCTGGTTGGCGCTCGAGCCGTGGCAAGAACGGGCCCACCGCCAGCTCATGTTTGTGCATTGGAAAAGTCGCCAGTACGAAAGTGCATTAAGTGCGTTTGAGCGTTGTCAAACGATTCTGGCAGAAGAACTCGGCAGCAACCCCGAGGCATACACCGTCGCCATGTACCAGCACATCAACCACGACATGCACAAGCAGACCTTGAGCTAGCTTAATCTTGTTGAATTTCAGATTCTAGATGAGCATTCTTATTAAGCTTACATTTTGCAGTCATCAAACTTGAAAATTTTTGGAATCTCGATAAGCTATATCAAGGTGTCTGAACAGCCTTAGACGAGGTTTCTATTGATGTTGTCTCTAGATGATGTCTGTGATGCAAAGAATACATCAAAAAACACCATCATTAAACTCAAC
>JBCCBI010000095.1:0-14763 GCA_039034155.1 Deinococcota bacterium
GATAACCCGCACAAGTGGTGTAAAAAAGAAAACTGCTAAAAACGCAAGGGCCGGTGCCAAAAATAAATACGCGGTGAGCGTGCGGCGTTGCGTTTCGCTGAGGCGTTTGGCTGTGCTAGCAGGTGCATGAACCTTGCGTGTGACAGACATAGCACTGTCCTTTCGGGCGTGGGCGAGGTTGATATGGTGATGCTGGCGCGTTGGTAGGTGGCTGTTTGGAAAGGGAGAGGGGAGAACGGGGGAAAGGGAGATTCCATCAAGTGCGAGATGATTTATCGAGGTATTGTGATGGTGTTTGTTGAGGTGACAACAGATGTGCGGGCTCGAGCCTTACCTCACGCACACAAGTTCAGCCAACAAATCTAAAGGCCGAGGGCATAGCACCCTCAGCCTAGATTTCAAACTTATTGCTGGACGATTTCGTTAATGCGGGTCTCGAGTTGCTCGAGCGCTTCTTGCGGACTAGCTTGACCAAGTAGCGCTAATTGGGTGGCTTCGGTCACAGCTTGTTGCACTTCGGCGTCATTTGGGAAGGTAACGGAACGGTTGTCAGCGTTTTGCACGTAGTCAAACGCGAGCGGGCGAATTTGGGGAAGTTGTCCGCCGTCGGTGCTGGTGAAATAAGGATCACTGTAGGCATCAAAGTTAGACGGGAAAATACCTGCCCACTTACTGAACTCAGCTTGGGTTTCTGGGTTGGTGACAAACAGTGCCAGCGCCATAGCTGCGTTGGGAAATTCGCTGTCGGCAGCAGTGACAAGCGCTTGCACGTCCACCCGGCTAGCTCCACTGCTGCCGGTAATGCCAGACGCTACTGCCAGCTGCTCGTAAACATCTGGGTTGTTTTCGTCAACAAGGCGCAGTAGGTGTGGGGCAATCATCACCAGTAAGGTTTCACCTTCGCTAAAGCGGTCAATCATGTTGCGGTGGTCATCGGTGAGGCTCGAGCGCGGAATTAAGTCATTTTCAAGCAAGTTCACCCAAACTTGCAGTGCTTCGGACGCTTGTGGCTCAATAAAATCCACCGTGCCGTCATCAGCGACTGTGACAGCATCGTTATAGATGAGGTAGTCCATGAGGTACTGTTCGGTAGCGGGCCCAAAGTTGAGGCTGGTGGCGTAGTAGCCGCAGGTGTCTAGGGTGGTGCTAGCAAAGCTCTCGAGTTCCATCCAGGTCGTTGGCAGGTCGTCTACAGTGAGGCCGCACTCTTCAAGAAGAGCTGCGTTGTAGCCAAGGAAGTTAGATAACGCCAAGTACCACGGCACTTGGTAGCTGGTGCCAGCAAACGCGCCGGTATTCCACGCAGTGTCTACGTATTGTGCGCGCAGTTCAGGATACTCTGCCATGGCAGCGTCCATATCCATCAGCAAACCAGCCTCAGCAAATTCAGCAATCCAGGCCGGGCTAATGTTGGCGACATCTGGCGGATTACCTGCGGTGAAACTGTTGCGTACACGTGCTTGCAGACCGTCAAAGGGAACATCTTCCCAGTTCACCGTCACGCCGGGGTAGGTGGCTTCAAAGTTAGCCACAATTTGCTGGATGTACTCGTCAAACGTGGGGCTAAGTGACATGGTCCAAAAGGTGATTTCGGCACCGTCTTCGACGCCGTCAATGACCTGCCATGAGGCTAGATTATCTTCGCTAGGGTTCCAAAAAGGGTTGCTAGCATCCGCTTGACGGGCTGCCAATTCTTCTGAACCTGACTGGGCAAACGCACTACCCAAGAGTCCAAAACTGAGGATTACAACGAGACAAAAACGCAGTTGTTTCATACCTTAACCAACCTCCTACAAGACTTATAACCAGGTGTACAGTCTGACCTTGCTACGGTTGTAAATTGCTGTGGATAGATGCCATCTCACCGTTGCTATGCAAGTTAAGTCATTAGCTACGAGTCGCACTTACAACATCAGCTAACATCAAGATATACCAGTTATAGACCAACTTTAAGCCAGTTGCTAAGATTTTGTCAAGTTTGATTGAGGCGGGTGTTTTGTACCTGGTACGTATGCTACTGAGGTGTTGATGAAAGCATTTGACTGAAGGTACTTTTGATGTGTTTAGCCCGTTCTGGATTAGATTTCATCGAGATTTTAGGTCACGTGATTTAGCTGGCCTTGGCACCTAAATGCTTAGCTTTTACGTTGGAACGGTGCACGTTTTAGATTTTAAATTCTGATGAAACTGCTGAGCTGAACGCAAAAAACTGTAGCTCTGGCTACGCTCATTAGAACCTCAAGGCAGTTGGTATAGTGTGAGATGAAGCATGATTGGTCTAAGAATGGTTGATAAGTGGTTGTGCGGTCTAAGTAAAATTATTAGGATGTTGGTCAAGTGAACTTACTCCTGATTCCACCTGATACCCGTCCGCCGACGCTAGCGTTTCCGGTCAACCTTGTAAAAGCAACAGGGCATATTGTTCATACACCGCCGCTAGCTGCTCTGAATAATCTCAACCAACCGGGGGATTTGGAGATGTTGCATGAGTGGCTCGAGGCTCACGCACCTTCAGCCGACTATCTCATCGTTTGCCTCGAGACCCTCTGCTTAGGCGGGCTTATTCCCGCGCGGCGCATTTCAGATTCTCTCGATGAAGTTTTACAACGCCTCAATATCCTCACCCAAATTAAGCAAGCTCATCCGCAATTACGAATATTAGCGTTTGGGGTGATTGTACGGGTGGCGCATGATGACGACCCGCTCGAGGAAAAACCTTATTACGGCGTGCATGGTCAGGAGTTACGTGCCTACAGTGAGTACAAAGACAAAGTTGAACGACATCAGAACTCTAGGAACATTACTCATTTGGCAGATATCGTCAAAAGCTTGCCGGAGGATGTGTTGCAGGACTGGTTAGCGACGCGTGAACGCAATCATAAGATGCATGTAGCGGCGCTCGAGCTAACCGTAGCAGGCGTTATTAGCCACCTCCACCTCACCTTGGATGACACTAGCACCTATGGACTTGCTGCGCGTGACCGTCGCAATTTAGAACGTCACGTGGATGAACTTGGCATATGGAACAAGGTCAACATCTACCCCGGTGCTGATGAAGTTTCGGCTACCCTCATCGCCAAAGCACTAGCACCTCACCCAACACGCGTTTATGTTCATCTGTCAGCTCGATTAGGTGAGGCTGCTGAACTGCTCTACGAAGATCGTCCAGTTGGGGAGCTATTAAACGCACATCTGCGGGCTGCCAGCTGTGTTTGGGTCAATCATCTACCAGAAGCGGACGCTGTGCTTGCCGTCAACACACCTGCGCGCAAACAGGGCGAACAGCAACCAAATTATGCCACGGTAGACACGCCCGAGCGTTATTTGCCTACATTTGTGGATGCATTAAGGAACTATCTTGATGCTTCAAAGCCCGTTGTGCTGGCAGATGTTGCCTACGCTAATGGTGCTGAAACGCGGCTTATGACCTGTTGTAAACATCTACCGCTAGCGCGTTTAGCCGGATTTAGCGCGTGGAACACGGCGGGTAATACCTTGGGAGGTGCTATTACGATGGCCGTCTTGGCACCTTTGGTGAAAGACAAAACGCTGTGGACAGAAATTTTATTCAACCGTTTTGTGGATGATTATTTGTATCAGAGTGTTGTTCGCAAGCAAGTTTGGAAAGATTTGAGTCAGCCGAGTGTGTTTGATTTAGGTGATAGACAGTCAGAAGCTGAGGCGCGTATCGACGCCCTATTAAAACCATTAGCATTGGAGTTTTGGGAGACGTATTTTAGTGAGGATGGGCTCGAGCTTCACTGGCAACCTACTAAACTTGCTTGGCCGCGGTTGTTTACAGGTGTGTTTCCGTTTGAGGTTTGTAAAACGTCATCATCAGTGTCTGATAGCACTGTGAATACGAAATAGTAACAATGCCATCAACTCAAAAAGCAATTACTTTAAAAGCAGACATCGCCATCATCGGAGGAAGTACAGGGGGTGTAGCAGCAGCATTAGCGGCGCTCGAGCAAGGTTGCGGCGTCATCCTCACAGAAGCTACTGACTGGCTTGGCGGGCAACTGACTAGCCAAGGCGTATCTGCACTAGACGAGCATAAATATATCGAGACCTTTGGCGGTACGCGCACCTACAACGCATTGCGAGGAGGTATTCGCAAGCATTATCAAACGATGTATGGATTGGCTGCAACTATGTCAGATGGCAGCACACCACTTAATCCCGGCAATGGTTGGGTAAGTCGGTTGTGTTTTGAGCCAAAAGTTGCAGTGGATGTGATTGATGCCATGCTTGCGCCATTTATTGAGGCGGGTAAATTGCAGGTGCTTATTCACTGCGAACCTGTAAGTGCCACTCAGCAAGACGGTTACATTCAAAGCATCACCCTAAAAGCTATCGATGGACAAATGTACGACGTGCATGCGCGTTATGTGCTGGATGCAACTGACCTAGGTGACGTGTTGCCGCTGACTCAAACTGCGTATGTTACTGGTGCAGAAGCGCAAGCAGACACGGGCGAACCTCATGCTAAAGCTGGCGAGGCTGTACCCAACGAGGTGCAAGGGTTTACGTATGGGTTTGTGCTCGAGCATCGCCCTCATAAACCCCGTGAAACCCACACCATTCCCAAACCTGCTAACTACGAACGGTTCAAGCAGCAGTACAGTTTTACGCTGGAAGCCCACTCAGGCAATCCCAAAACCTTCTCTATGTTTGCAGGGAATTTATCTTTTTGGCGCTACCGCCGTCTAATTGATGCCAATTTGTTGCAGAGTTCCGAGTATCCTAATGACTTAGCACTCATCAACTGGGCGAGTAATGACTACTATGCTGAAAACCTTATCGACCAGCCTAAGCAGGAGCAAGCGCGTATTTTGCAAGATGCTAAAGAATTGTCATTAGGGTTTTTGTATTGGTTGCAAACGGAAGCGCCGAGGGATGAGGGCGGGTTTGGCTATCCTGAACTCAAACTCCGCCCAGATGTGATGGCGAGTGATGACGGCCTCAGTAAAGCACCATATATTCGGGAGTCGCGGCGGATTGTGGCGAGGGAGAGGGTGCTCGAGCAGCACATCACGCCATCTTCCAGCCAAACCGTTCGCGCTAAACATTACGCTAACAGCGTTGGCATCGGCTGGTACGCCATCGACCTACACCCTTGTGTGGGCAATCCTCACGCGAGTACCTATGCGCCAACCTTACCGTTTCAGCTTCCCCTCGGCGCACTTATTCCCAAAGATACTCACAACTTGCTAGCAGCTTGCAAAAACATTGGGACAACACACCTCACCAATGGTGCTTACCGCGTGCATCCATGTGAGTGGGCTGTTGGCGAAGCTGCTGGACATCTGGCGGCGTTTTGTTGCCGTACAGGTTATAAACCTGCTCACGTGTGGGCAAATGATGACCTTACAAGGCAGTTTCAGGCTCAACTTGTAAAGGCTGGTGTGCCGCTCGCTTGGACGGTGGATGTGCCGCAGGAGCATCTGTTATTTGCGGGCTTGCAGCGTTTGGCTGTTCTGGGTGGGGTTAGAGAGGAGGGGCTCGAGCTACTACCTCACCTAGCTGTGGATAGACAATTAAAAGAGGTTGTCAACGCGGCTTATCAAAAGCTTACGGGTAAGTTACTGACAACGGTAACAAGTTTGGAAGATGTGGCTCGAGCCCTCATCAAATCAGAGACTTAAGTGTTTAATGCTAACTTGGCAGCGGCTCATTAAAGCGCTGAACTTCGACCAAATAACCATTAGGATCGCGTACAAAAAACTGATAAACATTAAACTGCTCGCTAAGTTCGGGGCTATTTTCGGTTTCAATGCCTTGGGATGTGAGGACTTTATACGCGCCGTCAACATCATCAATTAAAAGTGTAATGACCACACGGTAATCGGTAGGAATGGTGTATTCGCGGTTGCAAAAGCCAATGTATGCCCCCGGTGCTGTTTGGAAGATGCGACACAGCCCCTGGTCACGCACGAGCGGTAAGCCGAGTAATGTCTCATAAAAATTGCTCACCGCGTCGAGGTTGTCTGTGGGTAAGAACATAACTAGTCCGGTGCAGGGAAAATCGTCAGTAAGTGCCATTTTAACTCCTTTAGGTGTGAATCCATCAAGTGATTCTGGTAACTAGCTCACGTAAAACTTCAGGATGGCGACTAGCAACTTTGAGTAGGGTTTGAGCAGCGCCAGAAGGTTCTCGCCGACCCTGTTCCCAGTCTTGTAAGGTGCGCACAGACACACCTAAAAGCTCAGCAAATTGCTGCTGACTCAGGTTTAATGATTCGCGTGTGCGGATAATAGGAAAGGATTTAGCAGTATATCTTCGCCCTGTTTTGCCAGCCTTAATTTCTTGAATACCTTGCAAAATTTCTTCTCCAAGGTCACGACTTGCTTCCCAAGCGGCTAATTCTTCGTCACTCATTGTCTTGTCATTCATCGTCAACAAACTCCTTAATACGCTGAAGAACTTGGACCGGAATGTTGTGCTGAACGTTTTTTGCATAGAGAGTTAGTAACCATATTTGCCCTCGAGCTAATTTGAGATAATAAATGATTCTGACCCCACCGCGTTTGCCGCGTCCTTGAGTTTGCCAACGAAGTTTACGAATGCCACCTGATCCACGAATAACATTACCTGACTCAGGGTGTTCCTGAAGATGAGCTTGTAAACTAGCGAGTTCATCATCGGAGAAATAACGCCCCACAGCCTTTGTAAACAAGGACGTTTCAACAAACTCAAACACATAAGACTATACGGCAAAGCCGTAGCTTTTACAATAAATCTGATAAAAGATTACATGGTCAGAGTAACCGCAAAGTTGTTGAGCGTTTAACCTCAACGCTATAACCGCATTGAGGTTATGGCTCGAGCTTCAGTAGCCCGTGCAAATTCACGTCATCTTGGATAGCTGGTGCAATAGCGTCATCCGTACCTGTCATAATCACTGTTAAGCCAGGGCCATACCCTGCTCTGGGACTGTCTCCTTGACCAACAACAGCAATACTGACTGCCCCGCGCAAATAGCCGTGGTTATAGCGGCTGTCGTAGTGTTCAATGGCCACCACATCTCCCAAGCGCAAGGTGTCAAGACCTGCTTCACGAACGGCATTTTGGTCAGCAGTTTGCACGTGGATAGAACCTTGGTCGCTTGACAACCCCGCACCTGCTCCCATCAAATGCGCGGGAATGACCGCACGAACAGGAATTTCAAGTTGCTTGCTGGCATTGACTGCTGGTGCTAACGCGGCTAGCAATACTGGTGAACAACTCTTCAGCCTCACGTTGGGATGCCCTTCAATTTCCATGCCGATGCCCAAGGTCTTGACCACAAACTTATCACCAATAGCCATGTTTTCGCGGGTTTGTTTAGGAAAATGCACGATGACGTGTTCCGAAAAACGCCCTGACTTGCCCGTGACCACGCCTGTTTGCCCTTTAGCGTCACCGCTTACGCAGGTCACACTATTGCCAATGCACGACAAAATCCCTAACCCGCGGTTGCCGTTGTCATCTGGATAGTGCAAACTTACCCCTGGATGCACGCAATCCGCCGCCCAACCAAATGCGCTATTACCAACGGACACGTTGTAAACGATACTGCCATAGGTTGGTAACAAGAAAGGCGTGCCATCTGCCGCAAGTCGGTAGGGTTCAGCGGGAAGTCCTGGTAATTTGGGTGTGGCGATGTAGCCAAGTGCCGAGACTGACACGAGCTTATGTTCATTTGTTGTGATGGCATTGGTTGGGATAGTCATAGTGTCTCCCGCAAATCCAGATAATGGGCAATATTGGCATTGGGGTTGATGGTGTAGTCAAGTTGCCTGCTCACGCAGGTCATCAGTGTCAAAATGCCAGGGCCGTGGCCAGTCATGATTGAATCTCCGTGAATGCACAAGGCAATGGTCATGGCTCCCGGGTGGTACCCGCGCCCAAAGCGGTGGTCGGCGTTGGGGATGGCTACTAAATCGCCTAAACGCAACTGGTCAACGCCTGTCTCAGCCATGAGTGCTTTATCGCCTGACATCAAATCTTGATCAACATATTCTGAATTAAGTTCTGCACCCGACCCCATAATTTCAATGGGTAAGGTCATCGCCACAGGGATGCGTAAAGTACCACCTTCAACCTGACAAGGGAGACCTGCGAGCAGTTGCGGGCTGCATTTGCGCAAGTGAATCTCGGGAAAGTCCGTAAGTTGTAAGCCTTGCCCATAACTTTCCACTTGTACTTGATCACCGGGTGCAAGTAGCGCAAGAGTGTCTGGCTCTATATCAACCAAAATTCTGGCATGTTCCCCAATGATCGTCCCGGTTACTCCTTTGGCTAGGCCACTTATCACCTTGGCACGATTGCCGATGCAATTTAGGTAGTGCAGTGCGTGGTGTCCACCTGCGTCAGGATGGTCAATAGACACCCCTGGTTCAACGTGATCGCCCGCCCAACCAAAGGCAGGGTCACCCACGCGAATGTTGTAAAGCACGCCGTACATACCCGGGAGTACTTTGCTCACCCCATCAATATCAGGAATCGACCCCGGACGCCGCAGACTCGGTTGGCTGACATATCCTGTGACAGCGGTACGCACGAGGTGCTCGAGGTTCGTCTTCACCTGTGCCAACACGCTATTTGGCTTGGCAGTAAAGCCTTCGGGTAGGGCAGATGCTAACGTCATAGCATCTCCTTTAAGTCAACTGTTGACAGTTTCATGAGGTATTGTAAGCCATCGTTAAAGGGTTGTGCTTTGTGAGGTTGTGCAAAAAGTCGGCTGAGCATCCGAATTGAAATACAGTGTTAGCTGTTGACAGTTGACAATTGTCGCCTCTACCCACACACTGTGTTCTGAGTTACTGGTAGAATACTTTTGCATAAATATTCAAAAAGCACACTTGAAAGGGGTGTATCGTGAAACAAATGCCAGTTTTGTTGAGGGTTGTACGTATTCTTGCGCTTTGTGTATGTGTGTTGGCAAGCTACAGTACAGCACAAGCTGAACCTGTCTATGGGGGAACATTGACAATTGCTTACACGTCGACCTCACCGCACATTGACATTCAAGGTACTAACCAAGGTTCGCTGTCAGAATCTGCCCACTACATGTATGAAACGCTTTTTGATCGCAATCCTGATGGTGACATTGAGGGCTTGTTGGTGCGTGACTACAGCGTCAGTGAAGATGGGTTGGTGTACACCTTTGAACTTCAACCCGATGTGCTCTTTCACGACGGCACGCCGTTTGATGCTGAAGCGGTCAAGTACAACTTTGAACGCAAAATCAACTTGCAATTGCCCAACTGGGATTCCATCCCTTGGGATAGCATCGACGTTGTTGATGCACTGACCATTCAAGTGACGCTCACCAACCCCGCGCCGCACATTCTTAACGTGCTAGCTGCTAAAACTTGGTCGATGTACTAGCCAACGCACGCCAACGCCGTTGGTGTTGATGGTGTGTTGAGTGAAGGTGTGGGTACAGGGCCGTTTATGCAAGAAAACTTTGAACCCAACACCGTCTTACACTTGGTGCGCAACCCTAACTATTGGCAAGAAGGGTTGCCGTATTTAGATGAAGTGATTTTTCGAGTCATTCCTGATGCCAACACCAGAGCAGCTTTGCTCGAGGCAGGTGACGTGGACATGGCACTTGGTTTGCCCGTACCCGTGACCGAGCGCTTGCGGTTTGACGACCGTTTTAACGTACTTAATGCACTAGGGTCACGGCAGTACTACATCACCATGAACAACCTCAACCCACCGCTTGATGATGTCTTAGTGCGCCGCGCTATTAACCATGCAGTCGATAAAGAAGGCATTTTGCAAGCGGTATTTTTAGGTGTAGGCGGTGAAGTTGCCAACGCGGTGTACTTAAATCCTACAGTGACGGGTTACACGCCAGCGGGTAATTACGCTTACGATCCAGAACAAGCAGAAGCCCTTCTTGAAGAAGCCGGTTGGGTCATGGGTGATGATGGTGTGCGGGTGAAAGATGGCGAACCGCTGTCGATTACGCTGCATACGCGGCGCGGTTCAACCACGGGCGACTTTGAAACCGCCGAGCTGGTGCAGGGCATGTTGGCAGATGTGGGTATCGACGTGGAACTGGTGGTGCTCGAGTCAGCCTCGTTTGTGTCTGCGGTGACCATGCCATCGGATCAAGCTGAATACTACCTAGTTAACCTCACTGTGGGGACGATTACGGGCGATGCTGAGTACATCATGACGTCGTTCTATCACAGTGATTCAGCCGCACCGCGCCTCTACAACCGGGCGTATTATGGTAATCCTGAAGTGGACGCTCTAATTGAAGAATCGCGTTTGGTGGGGTCTCGAGAAGAACGCGATACCATCTACGAAGAGGTTATTCAGATGGTGTTTGATGACGCGCCCATTTTGCAACTTTTTGACACGGTGGCATTCTTAGCCGTTAATGCCGATGTGCAAGACATTTATTTTGAACCCGCTTACAGCAACTGGCCAGCCAAGTACGCGTGGAAAGCTGAATAAGTAGCTGCCAATTTCATAAAAGATTACACCGATAACGTGAGGGCGGTCAGGTATCGTCCTCACGCGTTTAGGTCAAAATGGTTCACTGGTTTTTTTGTTGTGCGCATATGGCTTAACTAGGATAGTTGTCGTGTGACATAACCATGACTTACGTTGTTACTGAACAACACGCTTTAGCCTCGAGGAGTTAACCATCGCTCGCTATCTCGCCAACCGCATCTTAATCGCCATACCGATTTTGTTTTTGGTCGTGACGGTGGTGTTTTTTGTGTTTCAGCTCATTCCGGGTGACCCTGCGCGTATTTTTGCAGGCGAAGAAGCCCCCCAAGAACGGGTGGATCAGATTCGTCGTGATTTGGGGCTTGACCAGCCTGTCTTAGTGCAGTACGGGCGCTATTTGCGTAGATTATTTCGAGGTGACTTGGGGCAGTCAATTTCATCACGGCGGCCTGTGGTGACTGAAATTCGTAACCGTTTTGGCAACACGTTTAGCTTGGCGCTCGCTGCCATCACCTTGGCGACAATTGTGGGCATTGTATTGGGGGTTATTTCAGCGCTTTTTCGGGGGCAACCGCTGGACTATGCTGTGACGATACTCGCATTACTGGGTATCTCGGTGCCTGTGTTTTGGTTAGGGTTACTGCTCATGCAGTTTTTTTCGGTAGAACTTGGTTGGCTACCGGCAGCAGGCTACGGCACGTGGCGGCACTATGTGATGCCGACTATTACCTTATCAGTGTTTTCGATTGCGTTCATCGCCCGCATGACGCGTTCGGCATTGCTCGAGATTATCCAGCAAGACTACGTGCGCACGGCCAGAGCCAAAGGTTTAAGTGAGCGCTTGGTGCTCCTCTTTCACGCACTGCGCAACGCCCTACTACCCATTGCCATCGTGGTGGGGTTACGTTTTGGGTACATGGTTGGGGGCGCGGTCATCACCGAAGAAGTGTTTGCCTGGCCGGGTATGGGGCGCTTACTCATCTTGGCCGTAGCCCAGCGAGACATTCCCTTGGTGCAGGGGTTGTTGCTCGTGTTTGCGACCTCGTTTGTGCTGGTGAATTTGTTGGTAGATATTTTGTACGCCTTTTTAGACCCGCGTATCCGTCATCGTTAAATCGTTGCTATCGAAAGAACGACCAAAAAGAAAGTGTTATACGAGATCATCAGACACTATCAACAGATGAAATTATGTGCCTCGAGCAGCCCTTTTTGAGTCCAATAGCAACCACGCGAGTTAGTCCAGCATTTGATGGAATCCCCCGGTCTCCCTTTTGCCCCTTTCACCCTTTCCAATAGATGATGTGACATATGAGCAACCCGTAACCGTATCTCGTGCAACTGCTACAAATGTTGAGGCTAAGTGCTGAGACTAAATCAACTATTTTATGAAGTTCGTATCGCTAAGATTGTAAGTTCATATCACGAGGAGCACGCGTGAACGCACTACGCCAGATTCGTCATTTTGCAGTTCACTATAAGTTAGCCGCTTTTGGTGGGCTCATTGTTATTTTGTTTATATTGACGGGTATTTTTGCGCCTTGGCTTGCGCCTGCTGATCCCAATCAGGTATCTCCTCGAGATTCTCTCACCCCTCCCGGACGTGAGTTTTGGTTAGGTGCGGACAACAACGGGCGCGATATTCTCAGCCGCATTATCTACGGTGCGCGGGTGTCGCTGTATATTTCGCTCTCGAGTGTTGCTGTGGCCACCACCATCGGCGTGGCTTTGGGTGTTATTGCTGCTTGGTACCGCTGGGCAAGGGCACTTATCATGCGCCTCATGGACGTGCTTTTGGCATTTCCAGGTATCGTTGTGGCACTTACGATTATTGCTATTTTAGGACAGGGCATCGGCAATGTTATTGTCGCCATTGCGATCTTTCAGATTCCCCAGTTTGCTCGGCTTGCGCATGGTTTGGCGCTCTCGACCCAAGAACAAAGTTACGTTGAAGCCGCTTTGGCGAGTGGTGCATCTGCCTGGGCGATTCTCACCCGCCACGTGCTGCCTAATATTCTTGCGCCTATTATTGTACAGATGAGTTTGTTGATTCCCAGTGCCATCATGACTGCTGCTGGGCTGAGTTTTATTGGCCTCGGTGTGCAACCACCAACACCCGAGTGGGGGGCAATGTTGCAACTCAGCCTCACGTGGGGACGCTTAGCACCGCACATCACCCTCTTTCCCGGTTTGGCGATTATGTTGGTGGTGTTTGGGTTTAACGTCCTTGGGGACGGCCTGCGCGATGCTCTAGATCCGCGTTTGGTGGGTCGGTGACGGTAGGTTGTGCAGTACAGATGTAGGTTAAATGCCGTATGGGCTCCTGCGTCCTTCAGAAAATACAAATCGGAACTAGCACCAGACCTCTTGATTGCTTTTGGTGTTGTAGCTTCTGCGGCCAAAAACGTAAACTGAGCTAGCTACAGATTAACTTTCGGAAATACCAACACCAAAATGACAAAAAATATCTTCCAATTAACAGATTACCGCAGGCAAGTCGCTGCCCTATATGCCAAGGTCCGCGCTGATGATAATCCTGAGCATGCTCACGCGCACTTTATCCAAACGCGTAACACGCTTTTTGCAGAGCATCCACAATCCCCGTTGGATGCAACTCAAAAACAAGGGTTTACAGGTTTACAAGGGTTTGCCTATGATCCTGCGTATCGGTTTGTGGTACAGCCAAATATTGATGTTGAGAACGAGGTTTTTGATATAAACCTGCGCGATGATGGCATCATTCAAATTCGGCGAGTGGCGCGGGTAGAGATTCCTTTGCCAGAGGAGATTACCCATTTATCGCTTTTCTGGGTTGAGGGGTATGGCGGCGGGTTGTTTTTACCGTTTCGGGATGGCACTAACGGCACACAAACCTATGGCGGCGGGCGCTATTTGTTAGATACCATTAAACACGCTGATTTAGGAATGATTGAAGACGGCTTGGTGCTGGATTTTAACTTTGCGTACAACCCGTCTTGTGCCTACAACAGCGCGTGGGACTGCCCGTTAGCACCGTTTGAGAATAGGCTCGAGCAACCTATCTTCGCAGGTGAGTTTGCATTTACGGGTTAGCTTGAGTGTGCTCGAGCAAATCCAGTAAAACCTCTCGCAACGACGCAAAGGTGCTTTCCCCCAACCACGTTGCATAGCGTGCCTCAATCTCATCCACACCAAGTTTGGCGTGGGTCAAAAACTGCTGCCCTTTGTCGGTAAATGTGACTAGGCTAGCGCGACCGTCGCTGGGGTCGGGTGTGCGCGACAAGTAACCTTTATCAACCAAATCTTTCACCATTTGGCTGGCCGCTTGTTTAGAAATGTCTAGGTTTTTGGCGATGTCGGTAAGGCGCGTGCCGCCGAGACTCGTTGAGGCAATAACACTGATGGATGCCCGGCTAATGTCTGTGTAGCCCAAACTTTTGAGCTGTGCCAGCGACCTAAATTGAAAGTCCCGTTGTACCTCAAACAACAACCGCCCAATGTGATGATGACGCCACGCAAAGGCATCTTTATCAACCTGTGAGGTATTAGCTTCTGCTGGAGGTGGCGTTTTTTGAGATGGTATTGAGATCATTGTACCTACGTTCGCGTAGTTAGCTATTTTGTGAAGAGAATGATGTGTAGCTCGAGTTCGTGTACTCCACACCCAAGGTAAGGAATAACCTCAGCATAAATTTTTGAACGAAATTAGTCAAGTAGCTTGACAAATATAGTCAAGATGATTTACTATCTTCTGCATGCCGAATGGCAATAGGGTTGCACATTGTCAGAGGAAGTAGTGAGTGGGAACACTAAGTAAGTAGATACACACAAGGAGTCAGATCATGGTGATGATTCAAGTCAAAATTGAGCTTGTCCCTGAGCAGCAACGTGCGTTTCAAGATTACGTCCAGCAGGAAGCTCTCGAGGTGAGCCGTTACGCTGGCTGCTTGAGTTTTGAACTTTTTCAGGATGTAAACGTCCCAACACATTTTTTACTACATGAAGTTTGGCAAGACAAAGCAAGCTTTGAGAACTACCGAACCTCGGACCTGTTTCAAGCGTCTCAGAAGCAGCTCACACCCATGTTGGCAGCTCGCCCAGACAGCCTTTACATCGATGGCGAGGTATTCAACTAGATACATTTGCGCACATTATTACAAGCCAATGACTGTAATAGGGGCTGGCTAAGTAACTTGAGCGATGCCTGCGAGATGTGTTGAGCACAGCATTGAACGTATTTGAACGCTAGCCTCCCTAAGCTACAACGCAGACAAATTTTATGAGCAGATTTTGTAACTCGCACACGCCTACCCAACAGGAGACAC
>JBCCBI010000096.1:0-14712 GCA_039034155.1 Deinococcota bacterium
CCCGCTACGCGCTTGTCCACGACCTACTCTACGATTTCATTAGAGCAGAGTTGCAGAATCCCCATATTCCTGCTCTACTTTCTGCTTAGAAGCGCAAGTCCTAATAAATACAGAATGTGCATACACTATGAATAAACAAGAACGGCAAAGCAAAATTCTTGAAACTGTCCGTGGGAACGGTGTTGATGTCCTCAGTACTCGTAATCTAGCCGAGGTTTTTGACGTTTCAGAAATTACTATCCGCCGAGATTTACAAGACCTAGCCAGCGAGGGGCTTATTCAACGTCAGCATGGCGGGGTGAGTACACCACAAGTTCAGCCTGCTACCTTAACCCAAGTGGGTATTTTGTTAGCCTCTCGGCACGGTAAATTTAGCCATCCTTTTTTTAATGAGCTGCTCGAGGGAGCAGATAGCAAACTGCAGGACCTCGGCTTACATGCTGCGTTTGTCAAAACCTTTGCAGAGGTAGATACAACTGAGTCAGTGGCAACGCTCTTAAACCAACATCCTATAGAAGGGCTTATGGTCTTTGGTGGCTTAAATGCCGAACGTATAGCGCGTTGGCAAGCACACGTGAAGCATATTGTGATGGCAACACCACAGCTGCCTGGCTTTGATTGTGTAGTGATGGACGGTTACAACGGCATTCAGCTTATGATCGATCATCTGATCAGTCTGGGCTACATGCGGCTTGGGTTTATTGTAGGGCGCAGCTTGTCTGGGCAATTGGATGACCGCTTGGAAGGTTACTTAGCAGGACTTGCTAAGCACAAGCTCGAGGCTGACCCAGAACTCATATTTGAAATGCCACACGAGCTCGAGCTATTCCCAAGCAAAATTGGTCAGCAAGGTGCCGAGCAACTTATGAACTTAAAAAATCCACCTGAGGTCATCGTCTGTGCGTCGGACATGATTGCCCTTGGCGTTATGCAGTGGCTCAGGGATAACAACCACCGCATTCCCGAAGACGTAGCCGTCACCGGGTTTGATGACATTTCCGAAGCTAGGCGCACCTTTCCGCCTTTAACAACGGTGAAAGTCCATAAAAAGCTGATGGGATCACTGGTTGCTGAATTGTTAAAACGCCGTATTGAACATCCAAATGATCCTGCCATCACCACTATGACGCCCTGTTCGCTCATCGTGCGACACTCCTGTGGTGCTACATAAATGATGTCAAATAAACGCGCTGAGCAGGTTGCAACGCCGTGGTTTTTGCAAAAGCGGTTTGAAGCACTTTACATCCATGAAGGTAATGGCCGCATAGTACATATCAACCAGTGGTACGGCGGACAAGCCCCACGATTTTGTCTGATGCGAAGTTCACAGACTGTCGTCTGGCGTTACCGAGCTGATGTACCTGCTGAGCTATGTCACGAGTTAACCCAACTTTGTCAGGATGAACCTGCTGAACTGACACGCCTACCCAAGCATTTTGAGGCTTACCTCGAGCTACTCGGTAGTCACCAACCCGTCACGCAGCATTGGTCAGGACCAGCTTATGTTTGTCAACCAATATCTCAGATTGATAGCAATGGGAGTGATGACAATACTATTACTGTCACAACAAATAATGCAGACCTACTCAAAGATTATCTAAATGATTGGTTAGAAGATGTTGCCCATGTACAGCCCTTCGTGGCCGCTTTAGCGAACGATAAGGCAGTAGCCGTGTGCTCGAGCGTACGCAAAACGGATGTTCTGCACGAAGCAGGCGTAGAAACTACTTCAGCCTACCGCCGTCGAGGACACGCCACTAACGTCGTTGTCGCTTGGGTTAAGGCTGTGTTAGAACTTAATGCTTTGCCGCTTTACAGCACATCTTACGAGAATACAGCTTCAATGGGTATCGCTAGCAAACTTGGCTTTGAACAGTATGCTGTCGATTTTCATGTGAGTTGAGTACTTTAGACAGGCATAACGTATCACCTCGACCAGCAAGGAGACCTCAGAAAAGAGACTTATGTCAGACTTATCAACACTGCAACAGCACATCACAGAAAAAAGAGCCCAACGCGGGTTTGTCACCGACCCCCTTAAAATCCATATTTTGCTCACTGAAGAAGTAGGCGAGGTTGCTGCGGAACTTAAGCGCACTTGGTCAGCTAATTACGATGATTTTAATCAAGCTCGGTTAGCTGATGAAATTGCAGATGTTTTTGTACTTTTGAGCGCCCTTGCCTCGAGCTTTGACATTGATATTGCTAGTGCCGTTGAAACAAAGTTTTTCAACAAAGATGGTAAGCGTACTTGGAACACGGCTAAGGCTACTCCTGACACTTCTACATCCCATTAAGGTTTATATATTCGCTTCAAACATGTGCCAAGACGAAAAACGAGTAGACTTTAGCACATGCCAATTGGCGCATTTTTGGACGTCCCTCGGCACCTTAATTATGAATGAACCTACTGATACCTCACCGACAGAAACATCACAGAATGTAGCAGAATTAGTTACTGATACGCCCGTCAGCCTCGAGACACTTTTGGCTGAAGGCGATCAACCTTACAGCATAGTTGAGCGAAACGGCGTCCATTACACTATTTTAGGAACAGCTCACGTTTCCAAAACCAGCGCCGACGAAGTTAAGCGGCTTATAGATAGTGGTGTGTTTGATGCAGTTGCTATTGAGCTAGATGCCAACCGCTACGCGACCTTGGCTGAACCCGAGCGCTGGGCTAAGCTGGATTTGTTTAAGGTACTCAAAGAAGGTAAAGCAGGCGTGCTGGCCTCGAGCCTTGCCTTGGGTGCATTTCAGCAACGCCTTGCTGACCAACTTGGCATTCGCCCCGGCGAAGAAATGCGCGCAGCAATTAGCGAAGCCAAAGCTAAAAATTTGCCCTTGCTGCTCATCGACCGTGATGTCGGCGTGACCCTCAAACGGGTCTACCGCAACGTGCCCTGGTGGCAGCGTTTTACGTTGTTAGCAGGACTGCTTGCCAGCGTAATGAGCAACGAAGAAATCAGTGAGCAGGACATCGAAAAACTTAAAGAAGGTGACATGCTCGAAAGTACCTTTGCCGAGTTTGCCGAGGAGTCCAAGTCGCTCTACGAACCACTCATTAGCGAGCGCGATCACTACATGGCCGCCAAACTGCGCAGCCAAGCTGGGCAGCATAGCAATGTGTTAGTTGTTATTGGCGCAGGTCACCTAAAAGGGCTTACAGAAGCACTTTCTGAAAGCGATGCTGATCCACAAGCAACTCAAAAACAGCTCGAGACCGTTCCCAAAGGCACCTCATTTTGGCGAGTCATTCCTTGGCTCCTTATTGGGCTTATTTTGACCGGCTTTATTATTGGCTTTGCACGCAGTCCCGAATTAGGCTGGCAAATTACCAATGCTTGGTTTTTAATTAACGGCGGCTTAGCTGCCCTTGGGGCCATCATCGCCCTAGCCCATCCGCTTACCATTGTTGGCGTGTTTGCAGCAACACCCTTAACCTCGCTGAACCCGTTTATTGGCGCCGGGTTTGTGGCTGCTGCCATAGAACTTTTTTTCAAAAAGCCAAGGGTCGGCGACTTCAGCGACCTTCGGCAAGACGTCACCACAGCACGCGGCTGGTGGCGTAACCGTGTGGCTAGAACCTTACTAGTGTTCATTCTCACCACACTCGGTTCAGCTATTGGCACCTACATCGGCGGCTTTAGAATTGTGACTTTGCTACGAGGCTAGCTATCGAACAACTCAACAATAGTCAAATATTGATGGCATCCACGCTAATGTTTTCCAATACTAGCTTGGTTATCTTCAGCATTGACGACATCAATATTGATATTTTTGGCAGTGAAATGTGACATCGAGTAGCAGTTCCAGGATTGGTTTCTCCACGCTGAGTGGGTCTATTTCTACTCCCCTAGGTCGCACGCGCAACTGCCTGGGGCAGTTACTCGTGGAAACGCTAGAGACAGCCATCATCAATAAAAATTTCTGTAGTAAGCTACAGAGCATTTGGGGAAATCCAACCCAAATTCGATTGGAAATAAGTTCAGCAACAACATCTAACCTTTTGGTGCATCGACTTACTGTGTGGTTGCTATTTTCAGGTTGATGTCGTTAACACTGATGTTATCAATACAAATGTCGATATTATCGACGAGTCAAGTGCACCCTAAACAAGCTTGCAACCTCAGGCACCTGCAAACGATATAACACCTGTAGTTACACCTAGTAGTGCACCTAAAATCACTTGCGGATACGTGTGTCCTAGCAGTGTTTTGAGAATTTGCGGTTGAAAGCCATCATCAAACAAGTGGCCAAGTTGCTCAACCAATTCATTGATGAGCTCTGCTTGCAAACCTGCCGCCCTACGAATACCTGTAGCATCGTACATAACAATAAACCCAAACACCGCCGCAATCGCAAACAGTGTGCTACCCCAACCGTGCTGAAAGCCTACGCCAGTAGCCAGCGCAGACACGGCTGCCGAGTGCGATGATGGCATCCCACCTGTTTCCACAATTCGGTCAAGCGCTAAGCGCTTTTCCGTGACAAAGACGAGAACAATTTTGAGGAGCTGCGCAAGAATAGCAGCCGTCACCGCTGTCCAAAGAATAGTATTGCCAAAAAATCCAGTCATAGGCTTACCTAATTAGCCTAACATGTGAATGCAGCTTACTACCTGTCTGACTCAACGTTGAGGCAACACTGATTACTTGCCAGTCACTTGATGTCGCCTGAACGGATGACATTCAGTTGTTTAAGTGTTGCTATCGTCTGTAACTTTGCCGTCATCTGGAACATCTTCAGCACGCTGTTGGGTTGTTATAGATATGCCCCAGGCACCTGATTTCGCGTGACTACGCACCTCTAAAAATCCGTGAAAGTTAACCAGAATATGCGCTGTTACACCCGACCAGAGCGTGCCTGTAATCGTTACTAAAAAACCCAATACAACGCCTGCAATAAGTGTGTAGAACGTATAACTCCACGCCCACCTTGGCATGGGGTGAAACGCAGCAAATAGCACCGCTTGCAAAAAGACTGCTAGATATCCTGGACTGAATGTTGTGAGCCAATTGAGTAATGCACCACGGAACAATACTTCTTCAGAAACACCACTGATGACAGCTAGGAGCAAAGCAGTCACCAAGTTAATGTTGAAGCGAGCCAAGGCGTGCTGCAGTAAGCGACTTGCCTTAGCAAACGAAGGTAGGACGCGCTCGAGCACATACGCACCAGCCACCAACACGCCAGCAGTTCCCACACCTAACATTAAAGCAATACCCAGCGGTAACCTTGGCTCTAACCTTGGCTCTACTACCTGCGGCTGAAAGTAAAGCCAAATGGCACCAATCAGCCCGCTAGCTAAACTTGGTAACACAATAATCAGTGAGCGCATATCAAATAATTTTTAGATGAATAAGTATTTCTCAGCAAGGTTCAACACTAACGAGTAATCTTAATTGTGATGAAGTGGATTTCAACAAGCTGAATCATGTTTGAATGACACAACATTGACAAGGGCATCGTAACATGAACATGATTTAGGTATGAATAACCTATCAGATGTTTTGGATAGCAACGCTCCTTGTATATCTAGTTGGTCCCCTCTTACTATGTATAAAAACTTCGTCACAAACTTATTCAGGCACGCCCTACAACATGTAGTTAAGCTTCATAAGGTAGTAGCATTGCGACTGTTATCACGGGAAAGTTATTCAAGCTCATGCGTTTAACACGACGCGGGCGCACTGTGCGCGAAGCTTTGACAGGATATTTATTTATTTTACCTGCGACGATTCTCATCGGCGTATTTGGACTCTTCCCAATTGGCTATTCATTCTATATGAGCATGTACCGTTGGCGCGTTGCTAAGGGGCGTTTTATTGGGCTCGAGCACTACCTCGACAGCTTTGGCTCTTGGACAGCTGGGGCGGCGTTTTTTGGCGGTTTAGCGCTTATTTTACTCGCCCATCAATTATGGACATCTGCATCTGAGCCCAACTCAGACCCAAGCAAAATACGTTTTTTTAAGCTTGCTAGCAGCTTTGTCTTATTAGCGGCAGGAACCAGCGTGGCACTTGGTTGGCGCGTGCTTATGCGAGACGGTGACGACCGCTTTTGGTCAGGGCTTATCATTACACTATTTTATGCGTTTGGCACCATCCCCTTACAAATTATTTTGGCGTTACTCATAGCACTTCTGTTACACCAAAAACTGCGTGGGCGCAGCCTGTTTCGTATTATCTTTTTCTTGCCTTACATCACGCCACTGGTTGCTAGTGCGGTGGTTTTTAGCGTGATTTTTTCGCGTCGTGAAACAAGCTTAGCCAATTCAGCCATGACGGCGTTGGGTTTACCCATGCAGACTTGGCTTGCTGAATCTAGTCCTATTACTAAACTTTGGGGGCTTAATTTACCGGGTTTGTGGGCTGGCCCGAGTCTTGCGCTAGTGAGCATCATCTTGTTTGGCGTCTGGACATATGTGGGTTGGAACATCGTGGTGTTTTTGGCAGGTCTAGCTGACATCCCTAAAGACCTCTACGAGGCTGCTCAAATTGATGGCGCAGGTCCTGTGGCTAACTTTTGGCACATCACCGTGCCACTTTTGTCGCCGGTGACGTTCTACTTGGTGCTACTAGGATTTATAGGTACGTTCCAAGCATTCAGCCAACTTTTTGTGATGCGCACGCCGTTTGCGCAAGACAGCGTAGACACAGCCAGCCTCATTATTTTTGATTCGTTTTATCGGTCAAACAATTTTAGTTTGGCGGCTGCCCAGTCGATTATTTTGTTTTTGCTCATTTTAGGCTTTACGCTTTTCCAACAGCGCGTGTTAGGACGCAAGGTATTTTATGGCTGACCTACCTAAAAGAACATCCGGTGATTTTGCACCTGCGTTCAATCAAGCAGATGACACAACGGAGGTACATGCGCCCCCAAAGGAAACAACCGCCGTACCTTTCCGCGCGTCGCAGTTACCTACCTACATTATCTTGACTGTTTGCGGGCTCATCGGCATGTTGCCCTTTGCTTGGATGTTATCTAGCTCACTGATGACCCTTGGCGAAACCATCAACAAGCAGTGGCTGCCCAGCACACCGCAATTTGGCAACTATGCTGAAGCTTGGCAAGAAGCTGAATTTGCCAGATACTTTTTGAACAGCGTCATCATTACAGCAGTGACGCTAACAGGTTTGCTTGTTAGCTCGACGCTGGCGGCGTATGCGTTTGCGCGTATTAAGTTTCCCGGGCGCAACCTTATTTTTACAATTTTACTCGCCAGCCTCATGATTCCTGAAACGGTTACGTTTATTCCTAACTTTTTGCTGGTACGCGGCGATATTATCCCGTGGGGAAGTTGGTTTAACCGCTTGCCCGCGCTTACCGTGCCGTTTATGGGCAGTGCCTTTTCCATCTTTTTGCTGAGGCAGTTTTTTGCCCGTTTGCCGCAAGAACTATGGGATGCCGCGCAAATTGACGGCGCTGGCCACCTTACCTTTTTGCTGCGGGTGGTTATTCCAATGAGCCGCCCAGTGCTGCTCACGGTGACGCTATTTGCCTTCATTACGTCTTGGAATGCGTTTTTATGGCCTTTGCTCGTAACCACCGACAATACCTGGCGGCCACTTATGGTGGGGCTTTACAACTTCCGCAACGAAGCAGGAACACAGACGCATTTGCTCATGGCAGCGTCGGTGATTAGCATTGTGCCGGTACTTATCCTTTACTTTTTTACGCAGAAGCAGTTTACCGAAGGGCTGGCGACATCTGGGCTGAAGGGTTAAATCTAAGCACAGAGCAAGTTCATGAAAAGGTCTTGAGGTCAAGACTTACATAAGTGACACGTTCATTGATATGATACGCACAGCATAGAGAGCCTCGAGCTTGGTTAGAACTCCCATCACAACCATCATCTGTTAGGTATTTCCATTTGAGATGAAACCATGTTGTTTAGAACCATGTTGTCTAACAGGATCATCTAATAGGCACGTCGTGACTCATGCTAGTTAGCTGAAAGCAGGGTTTTCCTGACATTTAGCTGACACTCACAAGGTCTTATGACCATATTGGTATAGCAAGGCTTACCTTTGAAAGGGGATTAATGATGCTTAGAAGACTCATCAAGTTGTTGGCAGTGATGCTGCTTGCGCTAGCACCACTAAGTGCGTTCGCTCAAGACTACGAAGGTGTTGACCCCAACGGGCAAGAAATCACCTTTTGGCACAACCACACCGGTGTGCGCGAAGACCTTTTGAACGAACTGGTTGACGAGTTTAATGCTAGTAACGAATACGGTATCACCGTCAATGCGTCTAACCAAGGTGGTTACGGGGATATTTTTCAAAAAATGTTGCCTCTACTTAATACAGATGCTGCACCTGACCTTGTTGTCGCCTACCAAAACCAAGCTGCCACCTACCAACTAGCAGACGCGTTAATTGATGTGGCACCGCTTGTCGAAAGCCCAACCTGGGGACTCTCCGACACAGATTTAGATGACTTTTTTGCTGGCTTTTTGTCTCAGGATGTCTTCCCTACTTTTGACAGCAAACGCCTTGGCTTTCCCCCTAACCGCTCCATGGAAGTCATGTACTATAACCAAGAATGGCTCGCTGAACTTGGCTACGACACCCCCCCTAGCACACCCGCTGAGTTTCAAGAGATGGCGTGTGCAGCAGCAAACACCCCGTTTAGCAGTGCAACTGGCGCAGGGAGCAGCGTAGGCTACCGCTTCACCACCGGGGCATCTACCGTGGCAGCCTGGGTATACGCCTTCGGCGGCGACATTTACGACGCAGATACCAACCAATACACCTACAACAGCCCCGCTGCTATTGAAGCGTTTAACTTCTTACAAGATTTGATTGAAGAAGGCTGCTTAGGGCTCGTTGCTGAACGCTTTGGCGACCAAACCGACTTTGGGGCAGGTACAAGCCTGTTCACCACAGGCTCCACCTCCGGCTTTCCGTTTTACCAAGGTGCCATTGACGAAGGTGCGCAGTTTGAGTGGAGTGTCGCGCCTATTCCTCACAATACGGCACAACCTGTTCAAAATATCTATGGTGCGTCGGTAAGTCTACCCAAACACTCGCCAGAAAGTGAACTTGCCACCTGGTTATTTATCAAATACTTCACCAGCGCGGAAACACAAGCGCGTTGGGCAGGTGCGTCTGGCTACTTTCCCGTACGTCAAAGTGTTGCTGAGGGTATGGAAACTTACTTTGAAGAAAACCCTGCCTATGCAACCGCGTTTGACTTGCTTGCTACCAGCACCTCTGAACCACCTGTACCCGGTTACGACTTTGTGCGCGATGCTATCTCTCAAGCTGCTGCCCGCATTATGGAAGGCGCAGACGTAACCGAAACCTTAAATGAGGTTAACGAAGAAGCCAACGAAATTTTAGCTGATCAGTTGGCACAGCTCGAGTAACCTTCAACCTTAGCTAATACAACATCATCAGGTGATAAGCCCTCTTAACCGAGGGCTTTTTTACATGGTTTAGATAGGTTTAGATAAGGCTTCATCATCCCTCATACGTTAAGACCCTTCACAACCAACTTACCGAGATAACGATGCTAACGTGACCTTAACTCACGTTATTACGTTTGACCGTTTCATCGTCAAAATCAACTCCTGAAATGAGGCTACCCTTATGAAACGTTGGCTGCTGACCCTGTGTCTTACGAGTATGTATCTCACAAGTATTGGACTAGCGCAAGATGACCTCTACAAAGATGCTAGCCAACCTGTAGAGGCTCGAGTTGCCAACCTCCTCTCGCAGATGACACTCGCCGAAAAAGTTGGGCAGATGACCCAGATTAATGTCGCCCGCATCATGGGTGACGGTGAATGGGACCGTGGCCCCTTAAACGATGACTGGTTGCGAATTATCTTTGAGGAGAATCAAGTAGGCTCAATTCTCTCTGGCGGTGGCGCAGCACCTATTCCCAACACACCCCAAGCGTGGGCAGAGATGACCAATCAACTTCAAGACGCTGCCCTGCGCTACTCGCGGTTAGACATTCCCTACATCTACGGGATTGACGCTGTACACGGTCACAACAATGTGCAAGGTGCCACCATCTACCCGCACAATATTGGACTGGCTGCCACCTGGAACCTGGACTTGGTGGAACAGGTAAGTGCTCGAGTTGCTCAGGACGTTCACGCTGTTGGCACCCACTGGACTTTCGCCCCAGTTGCAGATGTTGCTCGCGACCCACGTTGGGGGCGCTTTTATGAGTCGTTTGGGGAAGACCCCATGTTGACCTCGAGGATGGTGGCAGCAAGTGTTCGCGGCTTTCAAACCTCAGGACAAGTAGCAGCGACGGTCAAACATTTCGGCGGCTACGGGCAAGCACTCGTAGGTTTTGACCGCAGCCCAGCCTTTTTGGACACACGCAGCTTACGCACAGTTCACTTTCCCAGCTTTCAAGCAGGCATCTCCGAAGGTGCCATGGCCATGATGGCCAACAGCGGTGCAGTCAACGGCGTACCTGTTCACGCCTCACCGATGGTGCTGCAAGATATTGCTAGAGGTGACATGGGCTTTGACGGCGTGCTCATTTCTGACTGGGAAGACATCCTCAAACTCGTCACCGTGCACAAAGTTGCCAGCGATTTTGAGGAGGCGGTTGCCATGAGCATCAACGCGGGTATCAACATGTATATGGTCCCGCACGACGCCAGCGGGTTCACCAGCACGCTCATAGAGTTGGTTGAGGCTGGTATTGTGCCCATGTCCCGCATTGATAACGCTGTCACCAACATCCTCACGCTTAAGATGGAACTTGGCTTGTTTGAGGCCCCTTTTGTGGATGCTGATTTAGCTGATGGCATTGTGATTGAGCAAGAACGCACGCTAGCTAAACAGGCTGCTCAAGAGTCCATCACCTTGCTCGAGAACAGCGGTGTCCTACCCTTAGCTGAGGACAGCAATGTATTCGTCGTTGGCCCAAGTGCTGACAGCATCGCCAATCAAATGGGCGGTTGGACAATTGGCTGGCAGGGTCTGAGTGATAACGGGGAACGTCCACCTGGGCTAACTGTGCTCGAGGCGCTCGAGCAAACCGCCCCACCATCTGCTAGCGTCACCTACACATCCCTCTACCGCAGCACCGACACCCTGCAAACCATGACAGCTGAGGCAGACGTAGTCGTCGCCGTGGTCGGTGAACCGCCTTACGCTGAAGGCGAAGGCGACAGCGATACCATCAGCCTGGACGCTCTCCAGCTCGACATGTTGCGCACACTTATGGACATAGATGCGCCTGTTGTGGTTGTGCTCTTGGCAGGTCGTCCGCTGATTCTTCCTGAAGACATTTGGCTGGGGCTAGATGCACTTGTGATGGCCTACTTACCCGGTAGCGAAGCAGGTACAGCTCTAACGGATGTACTTTTTGGACGCTATACCCCCAGCGGTAGATTACCGTTTAGCTGGCCGCGCCACACCGGGCAGTTGCCACTCGCTTATGACGTACTGCCCAACGCACCGTATGACCCACTTTATGAATTTGGCTACGGGCTTAGTTACACGACCTTTCGCACTCAGAATTTAACAGCCAGCCTCGAGGCTGACAGCATTCAGCTAAGTATTGAGGTCAGTAATACTGGCGAAGTCACAGGCAGTGAGGTTGTGCAAGCTTTTGTGAGTTATCCGCCTGTGGGCGTACTTACGCCGGTGCACAAGCTTGTAGGGTTTGACAAGGTGAGGCTCGAGCCAGGTGAAACTCAGACCGTTACTTTAGAGATACCTACAACGCAATTTGCCATCATTCCCGGTGACATTTTAGGGAACGCGCCATTCACCGTTATGCCTGGTCAGTACAGATTTCAGATTGATGACGCCCGCGTACAGGTCACACTTCCCTAAACTATAGCGTCAGCCGTAAGTATAGCGCTAGCTCCATACTTACCGAGCAGAATGCTGATGCATGTCGCTATATTTCCACACGCTCACAAACACTAGCCTGACCACCTCGAGGGTAACCCGTCTACACCAATCAGTGCTACGGCACGTAAATGAAATTCGGTTAGCGTACCGCCAGACGCTAGCACATCAATAAGGTATTCACACATTCTGCCAAGACTATCTCGCACGCGTTGCCACATTTCTACGGGTTGTCCAGACGGATCAACAAAAGGTACATGAAACATAGTGGTTTTCATAGGATACGTTGGGCAATTCTCTTTGGCGCTATCACAAAGAGTGATGACAATTTCAAACTTCCAGGGTTCAGGAACATCCCACAGGGTTTTTGAACTTTGCTTAGAAATGTCAATATCAACTTCTTGCATAACTTGAATAGCCATGGATTTAACACGAGTTTTTTCAGTTCCCGCAGATGTTACAACAATATCTAAACCCTTTTGATCTAAACTCTTTTGATTTATGTAGTGCCGCAGCCAGCCTTCTGCCATCTGGCTGCGGGCAGAATTATGGGTGCATAAAACTAGAATGCGCATTTGACTATCACGCTCCGTTAGAGGTTATCCATGTCTTTAGCAGGTCTACCTTGGTGAAAGTAGCTAACACTTGTATTTATATTTAATACTAAATCGAAGGGATAATGTCGTAGTCTAAATCGTCTAAGGATACACTCTCACGAGCGTTTTGTTTTGCAGGTGTTTAAGTCATCGCCAAGTGACTAAATAACTAGTTATATGGTTGACTCAACCGCCTTGATGTGATATACTCTGTTTTGTGGAACACGACCAAGCAGCCCTAGCACTAGCAGCCTTAGGCAATCCTGCTAGGCTTGACATCTACCGAACGTTGATGCGCTCGGGGCAGCGTGGTTTAAATATTGGCGATATTCAAGCGCGTATAGATATGCCTCGTTCCACCTTGAACCATCATCTTCACAAATTGATTGAGGCCAACCTTGTTGCACCGCGTAAAAAAGGCACCAGTGTTGTCTGTTGTGCCGAGTTTGGTGTTATGCAAGACCTCATTGAGTTTCTTTTTGCGACCTGTTGTGCAGATGAAGCCAGCCTCAACGAAACTGTTCTAAATGAACCCCTGCTCGAGGAAGGAGCTTGTCAGACCTGTCAACCTGAAGTTGCTGTTTAGACAGTGCTGCTGTTTAGATAGTGTCGTAAATTTTTTTAGCCAGCTATAACGGTTTTTCTAGTTATTTAGTTAGAAGGAGTCCGCTGATGGAATACTTGAACGTCCTAACACCTACGCCAAACACAGCTAACTCAAATGAGGTTACGCATTTGACATCACCAGATTTGGATGTTGCCAAACCCTTACAGTTTATGTTGAACGGTAAGCAACTAGTTCCTGATGATTTTCATGTCACTGAGGTGAAACGCGCTACCATTGAATCCCTTGACTGCGGACACGGTGCGCACAGCTGGCAAGAAATCATCGTGCAATTGTGGTCACCTTCGGGCAAGCTTAAGACAACCAAACCAGCTATGAGTGGGCAAAAGTTTTTGAGTATTTTAGCTAAAGCTAAAGTAGGACCTCAGCTAGAAGCTGACGTGCCTTTGCACATTGAATTTGGCAACCACGAGCGGCCTGCTGTGCAATACAATATTGCTGGCATCCATATGTCGGATGAGGTTATTAAGGTTGGGCTCGAGCCGCCTCGAGTTGGCTGTAAACCCAGAACACAACAAATGGCTGGCTTAATAGCAGATGGAGCTTCTACCTCCTCTTGCTGCACACCGCAACCTGCCCAAGCGTCTGCGTGTTGCACTTAGCTTTAGCTAGACACAAGTATCTCAACCACTCTCAGTAAAATCTAAGTGACCCACCCGGAGGACTACAATGACCGTTTCAGGACTCAAACTACCTAACTTACGCCAGTTGCGCCAATTTGACCGCGTTTGGCTAGCTATTCTCATCCTCATTACTGCACTACTTGTGCTCATACCTCAACAGGGCGTTGTCAGTGTGCAGTTTACCGTTCAAAGTTTTGTTGGTATTTTACCGTTTTTGTTAGTATCACTAACGCTAGCTGGTTGGGTTAACGCTAGCGGTCTGGATAAGCAACTTGGGCGCATCTTACAGGGGCGCATGATCACTGTTATTACCAGTGCTGCCGCGTTTGGCGCACTTTCGCCCTTCTGCTCCTGCGGGGTAATTCCAGTGATTGCCGCACTACTGGCTGCCGGTATGCCCTTACCCGCCATTATGGCGTTTTGGCTGGCGTCCCCACTCATGAGTCCAGAGATTTTTTGGCTTAGTAGCGCCGAGTTGGGATTTGGCTTTGCAACAGCTAGGTTAGTCACTGCGCTAGGCATTGGGCTAGCAGCTGGCTTTGCAACGTGGGCGCTCGAGCGGCGTGGTGTGTTTGCGTCACCCCTTAAAGATTCAGCCAAACCTTGCGGCTGCAGCGCTAAGCGCAGCATAAGTGAGCAACCTATCGTGTGGCGCTTTTGGCAGGACGCAGAGCGGCGGGCCACCTTTTGGAAAACTGTGCGCAGTAGTGGCCTCCAGCTCAGTAAGTGGCTCATCCTTGCATTTGTATTAGAAAGCCTCATGCTGCGTTACTTACCTGCTAGCCTCGTGGGTGCATGGCTAGGTGGTGGCACATGGTGGACGCTACCTATGGCAACGCTCATTGGCGTACCTGCCTACCTAAATGGTTACGCTGCCATTCCTACCATTGCAGGGCTTATCGATTTAGGTATGTCCCCCAGTGCTGGGCTGGCCTTTTTAACCGCCGGTGCTGCTACCAGTGTCCCTGCAGCCATGGCTGTATTTCCCTTAGTCAAACGCCCCGTATTTATTTGGTATGTCGGTCTGGCAC
>JBCCBI010000097.1:0-14655 GCA_039034155.1 Deinococcota bacterium
AATAGTATATAGTAGATTTATGGCTACTTCAAAAGCTAAAAACAGTCCGGTTGTAGAAGAACTTAACGAATACTCACTTCAACTCATGTGGACTTTGCGTCAAGAGTCTTATAGAGCATTTGAACCCTTGGGCTTCCGTCCAGTTCGCGCACTCCTGCTCGAGCTTATCGGTCGCGGCTACGTGTACCCCAAGCAACTTGCCGATATGCTTGACACCGTGCCTTCAGCTATTTCTGCCATGCTTGGCGAACTTGAAGAAAAAGGCTTAGTCGCTAGAGAAATTGATACTAATGACCGCCGCCGAGTACAGCTCAAACTCACAAGTAATGGTGAAGATACTCGTAAAACACTTAAAAACGCTTGGCGCGACACCAGCTTTGTTCGTTTAAAGCAACTTGAAGAAGACGAGCTTGAAACACTGCTGGAAATATACAAAAAAATCTTAGACCCTATGAGCTAAATAAAAGATCAATAAATAAATAGCGCCTCGCATATAAGCTTGGCGCTATTTTACGTTTCACGAAGTACTGTGTAAAGTATCTTTAAGTAAATGTGTTTAAATGCACTTTTATTTTCAGTTAGGGTGCGTTGGTCAAATAATATCCAAGTGCAAAAAGAAAACTATAGCCTTTAGTAGCTTTACTGCCTAGCGCCTCCCTTTAACTTAGTTTTTACTACTTTATAATAGTCATTTTTTAAATGGTATTCGAACATTTTGTTAGCCAAAGATTTTCTTTAAAACGTTGATACGTTTCATGCCGTCAATCAAGTAGCTTGATAAGGGCTTTGTACGTCTTGTCTAAGATTGTAGTTGTCTAAGATTGCAGGCGGTCGCGCGGTTTATAGCGGCTAACACTACTACAATTGCTTTATGTAATTGACTTCACCTTCAAAAACTTACTACAAGAATTGAATTTTGTAAGCTCCTAAGGTCTGTTAGTGATTTGTCTTGCGATGACGACTGCTCCTTAGCCTAACAATGCAAATGAATCACACAGTTGACGGTATCGTGCTCAACGAGACTCAGTTTTACTTGTACCTTTTCAACTTAAACAAATGATGAAGTGTAGACAGTTAGTATTGCGTTGCGAATACAGTACATGTGAGGTATAACCAAGCCAACAAACTTGTTGGTAGTTTTTGTAAGGGGGCGTATGAATCTCATTCGATTTTTTGTCAAAAATTACGTGTTTTCACTGAGTATTTTTGTGGCTATTGTTTTGTTTGGCTTAGTTTCTGCTCTGGGCCTAGGTGTTGATCTACTGCCTGACTTTGATGTGCCGATTGTTGCGGTCACTACGGTGTATCCAGGGGCAGGCGCAGAAGAGGTTGCCGAGCAGATATCTGAACCTGTTACAGACGCCCTCAACACACTTTCTGGGATTTCGGATATTCAGTCAACGAGTGGTGAAAACTTTAGCATTGTGGTTGCTAACTTCAATCAAGGTGCTGATATTGACCAAGCTGCGGTGGATGTAGGACAGCGGCTAGATGCTATTGCCAACCAACTTCCGGAAGATGCTCAAACACCCACGGTATTTAAAGCAGACCCCAACGATGAGCCCATTTTGGGTGTGGCTGTACGCTCACCAGGTGATGACCTGTTAGAGGTACAGCGCTATGCTGAGGACATCCTCGAGCCCCTTCTCCAGCGCATCGACGGTGTTGCCAACGTATCGCTAGTAGGTGAAGTTGAACGCGAAATCCAAGTCCTTATTGATCCTAGAGAAGTTGAGGGCTTTGGCATTACACCCGACCAGATTCAAAATGCCATCGATGCGTCTACCGGCACGCAACCTGCGGGTGCTATCACCGTGGGTACTGAGCGCATTTTGCTCACCAGCCGCAACACACCTAGAACTACTGAAGATTTAGAGCGCGTCCTCGTTGACTCAGTGCGGGGGCTATCACTTGCTGATCTGGCTGTTATTCGTGATACCACCGCAGAATCTGACAGCTACGCCCGCTTAGACGGTGAACCTGTGGTGTTGCTCGAGGTTCAAAAGTCATCTGGCTCCAACAGCGTCGCAGTGGCTGAGTCCGTGCGTACAGCTGTTAACCGCCTCAACCCGCCGGATAACTACGAAATTAGCATCATCAATGACGACACTGAATTTATTGCTGACTCCGTGACCGATACCTTCCGCGAAATTGCCATTGCGGTTGTTGCCGTGTCGTTTGTGATTTTGCTGTTTATCGGCAAAGTGGGGTCTACCTTTTCGGTGGTGCTCGCTATTCCCATTACGCTCACGGGCGTGTTCATTGTCATTAACTTGTTGGGGTTTACCTTCAACTTCATGACGCTCCTAGCAATCACCGTGGCGGTAGGCTTGGTGGTTGACGATTCTATTGTGATTGCTGAAAACATTGAGCGCTACCGCAACCTCGGCTATAGCCCGCTCGAGGCTGTACTCAAAGGTGCTGGTGAGGTAAGTGTCGCCGTGCTCACGGCAACCTTGTCGATTTTGGCGGTGTTTTTGCCAATTAGCTTTTTGCCAGGAACCATTGGCACCTTTTTTGCCCAGTTTGGGCTAACACTTGCCGCAGCCATTGCTGTGTCCTACCTCGAGGCTCTCTTTTTCCTCACGGTGCGTTTAGCCTACTTGCCTAATCCGGGCTTGCCGAGTTGGGGTGTCTTTGGGCGGTCATTTGGGAAGCTGCCCAGTGACGCTCGAGGGTTATTTATGGCCCTACGCAAACCAAGCCGGTTAATTCCTTACCTTATCCTCACTGCGGTTTTAGCGTTAGTTGCTTTTCGACGTGTAGGCTTGCCGGGTTTGGCTATCATCGCAATATTACCTGTTGCCATCATCGTTTTACGCTATGTTCTACGCATCATCACCTACTTTTTTGGAGCCATCACCTACAGTTTGCACCTTGCGGTTGACCGTGGTGTGACCAACTTGCGTGAGGTTTACGCGCGGGCGCTCAGGGCCGTCCTCTCGCAAAGCACTCTAGTTATTATTGTGGCTATCTTGCTGGTCTCGAGCATTGTGCTGGTAGCACCTCGTATTCCCTTTAACTTCTCACCCAGTAGTGATGCGGGTTTGGTACAGGTTAGCCTCGAGATGCCGCCCTCAACCTCACTTGACCGCACTAACGAGGTCACTAAACTTATCGAGGCTGAGGCCAACTTCATCCCAGAAGTCACCCGCGTTCAAACCACGGTGGGTGCAGTTACAGGTGCGGGTGTGCCCACGACAGCCGAATCGAGTTTAATCTTAGAATTAGCTGATCTGAACGCCCGAGAGCGTTCGTCATTTGATATCGCTGAAGCCCTCCAAAACCGCCTCAGAGGAGAAATACTTACAAGTATTCCCGAAGCTGAAGTGACGGTAAGTAGCGACAGTGGTGGCGGGCCAGGTGGGGCAGATGTCACCCTGACACTTACATCAAACAACCTCGAGCTGTTACGTGAGCGGGACGCCCAAGCATTGGCGATTGTGCAAGCTAGCCCGTTTACACGTGAGTCGTCGTCGTCGCTCGAGGGTGCTATTGGTGAACGTGTGTTTGTAATTGACCCAGCTAAGCTTGCTGGCACCGGCTTAACACCTTCCGATGTCGGGAGTACCTTACGTACCTACAACGTCGGCATTGAAGTCACCGACGTCCGCGATAATGGCAACGAAATTCCCGTACGCCTCAAAGCTAATCCCATCTACTTACGCGATGAGCAAGCACTGATAAGCGCACCTATCTATGCACCGGGGTTAGATCAATACTTGCCACTTAGCGCGCTAGGTGAATTTATTATTCAATCTGTACCGGTCACCATTAGCCGCGGCCCCGGTGGGTTTATAAGCACCATAGATGTGAACCTCACCCGTGAAGCACCTGGTCAACAGCGCGTACGTGCTGAGTTTGAGGACGCCTTCCGTACGCAAGGCATCGTTGATGACGAAGTAACGCTTGGTCGCGGCATTGGTCCAGATTTACTAGGTAATCTGCTTTTGTACGGACCCATTGCTGTGGTCGTGGCACTGCTACTTAACTATTTAGTGATTGCCAGCGAGTTCAATAGCTTCAAGTATCCAATCTATTTGCTGCTTACTGTGCCATTAGCATTGGTGGGTGCGTTTTGGCTGTTTTACGTCACAGGTAGTGACCTAAATGTCATCAGTGTGTTGGGGTTTGTGTCGCTCATTGGGCTGGTTACGAAAAACGCTATTTTGCTACTAGATGTAGTCATGTCACAAATCAAAGAAGGTGACAGCTTTGACCTGAAAGAGGCTCTAGTTGAGGCTGGCCGCTTACGCTTACGCCCCATTTTGATGACAGCAGGTACGATCGTTATCATCAGTATTCCGCTGTTAATTGGTCTAGGTAGTGGGGCAGAATTCCGCCGCCCACTTGGGTTAGTCATTGCAGGTGGTGTGCTTTCCTCCACAATTCTCACGTTGTTTGTAGTGCCTGCGGTGTTCTACCGGTTTGAGCGCGGTAACTACCCAAGCCCAAGCATTGCTACGGATACTGGTTCATCTGAGGTTAGTCCAGGGCGACTTCAACCAAGTCCAGCAGCATCAGATTAACCCTTTGGTAAATGCTTTTAATATTTACGAACATCGTTTAGTCCAACAATATAAGCTCTCCAAAGCAACCCCGCTAGCAGTATTGGCGGGGTTTAATCGTAGATACCGCTTTCCTACGATTAACTTCCCACGAATAACAGAGAATGGATATCGTCAACTGAACGCTTTGACAAACTAGGATCTAATGTGTAACAATCGTTTCGTGTAACTTTTGTTACGCGATTTGTGAAAGATTACCCTAGCAGCACATCAACTCTTGAAAGGGAACAGTATGCAAAACTCAAGCTTAAGTCAAGGCTGGTCACGGGCTCACAAAAACTGGCTTGTCGTCTCAGCGTTTGTTATTGGATGTTTTGGACCAGTGTTTGCACTTGGGACGATGTCAACAACCTCAGAAATGGCAAGATGGACACTCGATATTCTCAGCTGGCCGTTAGATGGGCAGCAAGTTTACACTGATCCAACGCTTAGATTTCTTAGCGCACTTACAGGAGGGTTTTTGCTCGGCTGGGGTGTGATGGTGCTTTGTTTGCGGCAGTGGGTTTATGATTTAGCGCCTGAAGGTGTTAGAAAATCGTTACTTGTTGGCGCACTTGCATGGTTCTTTTTAGATAGTTTTGGCTCGATTACATCGGGAAATCCGTCGAACGCTTTTTTTAATATCATCGTGTTGCTTCTTGTTATTGGACCTATGTGGACGCCTGCAAAAGGCCAATCTGCTTAGCGTCTACATCATCCGCCAGCGTTGATTCCAGTCTTTGCTCAGACGTACGGCACCTTGGTTAGTGATCAAAATATCTTCATTCAGACCAGTACCCCAAGTTCCTGCTGGCAGTACATTGCGGCGTGGATGATACGACAAAACAGTGCCTGCCTCGAGCTCCCAATTTTGCGATTGTCCCCAAGGCTCCTGCTGGGCAAACCACGGCCGTTCGATGGCGTCCATGCCTTGTCCGTGAAAGTGGAAATGGGTCGTTGGCTCGCCGAGATTCCAACCTTGCTGCTCGAGCACCCTATTAAACGTTGCTGCCAGATCACTCACGTGCGCACCTGGTTTGGCCATCTTACGAACTTCGTCAAACGCGAGGAGTTCGTCATCCATAATTTTTTGCTCGAGCTCACTTGGTTCATGAAAGGCACAATTAACCGTGATTTCACACCAGTGCCCACTAGGCCCGCAGATTTCCAAGTGGAAACGCACTTTATCTTCACAATTTAGCGGGACGTTCTGAGGTGGGTCGTAAACGCCGGGGGCTTCGCCAATAAAGATGAGGATGTCACGTGCGCCTGCCGCCCAGACTTGTTTGCAGACTTCAGAAGATAGCTCGAGCTGACTCATACCCTTAGCATCAGGCAAACAGGTTTGAAAGTAAGTCATAGCTTTTTTGGCAACATCCCATAGTTCGTATTCTTGTTGAATTTCAAGCGGACTCTTAACCATGCGAATACGGTCAAGTAGTTCGTCAGCATCACTAAAGGTGGCATCGGGGAGTAAGCGCTGCAGCTCAGCGTAACTACCCGCCGACAAAATAAACCTCATGCCGGCAATACCAATGTTCGCGCTTGCTAAACCACGTTCTTTGATGGCATCCACCATGCGCGGGACGAGGTAAACATCACCGCGTGTGTCAGTGACCCAACCTTTGGCAGCAATGCGGCTCGCGACGGCAGGGCTCGAGAGAGTTAGCGCAGGTTCGCCATTTAAGGGAAGTAGATAAAGCCCGTCGTGACCCCACAAATGAAAGTCGGTGAAATAGCGTAAGTAGCCGCGCCCTGTCCACCAGTGACCTTTACCTGCAACTAACAAGGCATCAAGGTTATGGTTGCTCATGGTTCCTCGAGTTCGCATAATGCGTGCATCCCGCTCAGCCAAATCAGCCGTTGTCGTCGGTATTGTTGTACTGGGTGTTGAGGTCATCATGACCCACTCCGTGCTTTTTGCTCAGCCACAGCCTGTTTGAGGGCATCTTGTTGCAAGCTTTCTACGTCGATGGTTTCACTTACGCCATAAACATCTTTGGCAGCCTCGGCACTTACTAAGCCTAGGGCAACGTCCTCGAGCACCGCCTCTTTAGCGCGCTCGTGGGGATCCCCAAAGCCGCCACCACCGGGTACAACCAGCGTCACCTCATCACCAGGGTGCCAGTCCAGTGGGATAAACCGCGTCACACCCTCATCATTCAAAAAGACATTGCCGCGTGCACCATCTGCCCCACCGTTTAGACCCGGCGCGGGAAACTTCATCAAATCTGGGCGAATGGTTAACAGCAAAGGTTTTTTAGCCGTACAACGCATAACAATCTTTTGCCCCGGCCCGCCTCGAGTAGCACCTGGCCCACCCGAGTCAATCAACATAGTTTTTTCTGCCATAATGGCTGGGCACTGTAATTCAATGATCTCGGTAGGTGTCACCGTGCTGTTGTGGGGGTAAGCACTTGGTAAGAGGCCGTCTGCGTTTTTGGTCGCCCCAAGGCCGCCGTGGGGTAGCATGTGCACGGCAAACTTGCCAAAGCGTTCATCTACACCAACAAAGTGAAACGGGAAAATGCCGCCTGCAGCCGCTATGGTTTCACCGGGTAAGAGTTTTTCAAAGGCACCAAAGACCAAGGGCGGAATGTGCTTGATGACCTTGGCCCTGGCTTTAACTGGCGCAGGAAAGGTGCAATTCACAATCGACCCAAGCGGTGCAGTGATGTTGAGAGGTTTCACCAGCCCGTCGTTATTGGGAATATTCCCCGCCAACATACATTTAATGGGATAAACCGCAGTGGAATAGCTGATGTTGAAGGCAGCGTTAATCGCAGAGTGTGACTGCTGCGGTGAGCTGCCCGCAAAATCCATGTGGATGGTGTCACCAGCTATGGCGAGGTTGAGCTTGAGGGTAAACGGTTCCAAGTAGCCATCTGCAGTGATGCTATAGTCAACCTCGCCGTCTGGCAGGGCGCGAATGGCATCACGTAAGGCTTGCTCTGAGCGGTCTAAGATGGCATCTGACAAGTCTTGTAAGCCCTCGAGGTCGTAGTCATCTAAAAAGTCTTGAATGCGCTTAGCAGCAATGCGGTGTGTGCCAACAATCGCATGCAAGTCGCCCAATACCATGTCCGGCACGCGGCAGTTGGCAGCGATGAACTCCTCAATAATCGGTTCAACTTGACCCGCGCTGTAGAACTTGTTGGGCATTAAGCGGGTGCCTTCGGTAAACATGTCCGGCGCTTCTAAGTCGCCAAGGTGCCCACCCACGTCAGAGACATGCGCGACGGTGCCCAAAAAGGCCACCACGTTGCCGTGGTGAAAGACAGGAGAGACCAAGTTGTAATCCGGTAAGTGGGTGCTGCCAATCCAGGGGTCGTTGGTGGCAAGGACATCCCCGGGTTGTAGGGTGTTCACTGGGAACTTCTCGAGCATCACTCTTGTGGTGCGCGGCAACATAGTACAAAACTGCGGCGGACTCCACTGGGCTTGGGCTAGCCCGGCAGCTTTGGCGTCCATAATCACACACCCGAAATCATGACTTTCACCCACAATCGTCGAAAACGACGTGCGGATGGTGGCGGTATCAATTTCGTCGGCAATGGCAACGAGGCGCTGCCACATGACCTCGAGGCTGATAGGATCAATCATGAGCACTCTCCTCAGTACTATCTAGCCCATACGTGTTGACAGCGGCCTCAGCTGAGATGTAGCCGAGCTGGAGGTCCTCGAGCACATCCTCTTTAGCCCGCTCGTGAACGTCTCCAAAGCCAGCCCCACCGGGCATCCGCATTTCAATTTCATCCCCCGGTGCAAAGTGGAAAATGGGAAAACGTTCTTGCAACTCACCGTTAAACCGCACCGTGCCGGTTGTGCCATTGTGACCTTGGTTGATGCCAGGCGGCGCACAAAAAATTTTGTCGGGGCGCACTCTGGCGTTATACGCCGTTTCACCAATGTTCCTAAACGTCATCCGCTGACCTAGCCCGCCGCGCGTCCGACCTGCGCCTGCTGTGTCGGCTAATAACTCTTTGTGTTTGATCAGCAAAGGCGCTTGCGCTTCCATAATTTCAATGGGCGTCACTGAACTGTTGTGGGGAAATGCAATTGGCAGGAGGCCGTCAAGGTTGCGCATAGCGCCGCGCCCACCGTGCGGCAAAATATGCACTGAAAAGCGCCCGTAACCTTCAGCTTCGCCGCTGACGCTAAACGGCCAGATTGACCCGCTACCTGCTTGGGCGTGCTCACCCAAAATAGACCAAACCGCACCAAATAAAACTTGGTTGATGTTGTTGGTCGTTTTCGCTCGTGCCTGCACCGGATGCGGAAAGGTGCAATTGAGGATGCAGCCTTCTGGTGCCGATACATGCAAAGGTCGGAACAATCCTTCATTATTGGGGATGTTCGGAGCCAGCGCACATTTAAACGGATACAAGGTTGAGGCATAAGTGGTGTTGTAAACGCAGTTGATGGCAGCATAGTCAACCTGTGGCGAGGTGCCTGTGTAATCTACAAAAATATCTGACCCGCGCACTTCGACACTAGCTTGCAAGTGGACGATGTTGATATAGCCGTCGATATCTAGCCCGAAGCTGTACGTGCCATCTGGCAGGTCACTAATTTTTTGGCGAATGCGTGCTTCGGAACGGGTGAGAATAACTTCTGAAAGTTGCTCGAGGTCAGCCAGCTCACTATCCTCCAAAAACTCAACCAATCGTTTTGACCCTACTTGATGAGTACCAACAATTGCCCGAAGATCACCCAAGACAAGTTCCGGCACGCGGCAGTTTTTACCAATAATGTCAAACAACAACTCATTTTCGTGACCTGCCTTGTAGAGCTTGGCAGGCGGCACACAAACGCCTTCAGTAAAGACATCCGGTGCTTCAATGTCGCCAGCGTGGCCGCCAACGTCTGCCAAGTGAGCAACCGTGCCCATAAACGCCACAAGTTTATCTTTGTAAAACACGGGGGTAACAACCACGTAGTCAGGCAGGTGGCCGGTGCCAATCCACGGGTCGTTGGTACACAACACATCGCCAGGTTGCAAACTGTGGGCGGGAAAGTGCTCGAGCAAAATTTTGCAGGTACGCGGCAAGACCACACAAAAGTTAGGCGGGCTCAAACTAGACTGACACAACGACACCCCATCTGCGTTTACCAAAATGCAAGCAAAATCGCGGCTTTCACCCACAATGGTCGAAAACGACGTGCGCACAGTAGCGTTGTCCACCTCATCCATCATGGCGATGAGGCGCTGCCAGTAGATTTCGAGGTCGATGGGGTCAAACTCAGCTCGAGGTGGAGGCGTTATTTCGCTCATAAACACTCCTTAAAGCTTTTTCAAGGTCAAGATGCTTATCATCTAAAAGATAAATGGGATGCTTTTATTTTCTCGTCCAGAAGGGAAAGGCTCGAGGTTCAATCATGGCGGTTGCGGTTCTTTTAGTTGTTGATGTCAGGTCCGATGATTCTTAGTTTTGCCGTGTAGAACATCAAAAAAATCTGAACAGATGCCCTCATCAAAAACACGTTTTATGTCTGTCAAAAGCCTCAACACACTGCTCTAAAAACGTCTAGGATGATGTCTCAGCTTTGTTGTGTCTCGCTACTGACAGCCTCATCAAACGTCACAATGAGGTTGTTAATATCATCAACCCGCACGTGCGTGCCTGGCCCAATGACGGCTGTGGAATCAATTTCTTCGATAATGGCTGGCCCTGTAAATTCCATGCTGCTGGCAAACTTGCTGCGGTCGTAGCGCGGTGTCTCAGTGAACCCGCCTGCCTCCGCAAAATAAACGGGGCGATGACCTTTAAGGGCGTTTTGCACATCACCTGTTTCAAATTTTGATGTAACCTGTAAACCAACCTCTGGCTTGGGACCACTGGCGGTTAAACGACAATTGCTGATGGCCACGTTGAGGTGTTTGTGAGCGTGCCCGTAAATGCCTTCATAATGACTGTAAAAACGAGGCTTGAGGTCGGTCTCGAGGTCAACCTCAGCTAACTTGCTGTAGGGTAAACTCACCGTCACGTCATAACCTTGTCCGACATGGCGTAAGTCGGCTTGGCAGGTGAATGTCATGTCAGCCTCAGCCACGCCAGCCTCAGCTAAGGTTTTGCGCCCTTCGTCTTCGAGTGTGCTGTAAATATCATCTAGCTCGGGTAGCGTCTCTGACTTAAGTTCAGCAATGAACGTGCGCACAAACTCAAAGGCAATCGGCGCGGTGAGGAATCCTAACGCTGAGGCTACCCCGGCACTGGCAGGCAAAATATAGCCTTTCATGTTGAGTGCTGACGCAATAGCATGTGCGTGCATAGGTCCCGCGCCACCAAATGCAATGAGCTGTAAACGCCGTGGATCAGCTCCGCGCTCAGCAATGTGAACCCGCGTTGCTGAGATCATCGCTTCGTTCACTACACGGTAGACACCATAGGCAGCGTCGCTTACGTCGATATTCAAAGGTTTGGCGAGATGTTCGGTGATTGCCCTACTTGCTGCGTCAACATCTAGTGACATACGCCCACCCAAAAAGAAATCGGGATTTAAATAACCAAGCAGTAAGTCAGCATCTGTCACAGTAGGTTTGTCGCCACCAAGTCCATAACAGGCTGGTCCCGGTGAAGCTCCGGCAGATTCTGGCCCAACTTTGAGGAGGCCAAGTTCATCCACTCGAGCAATTGACCCACCGCCTGCACCAATTTCAATAAGCTCAATCGTCGGTACGCGAATCGGCAAGCCGCTACCGCGCTTAAAACGATGGACACGAGCAATCTCAAAACTGTCTGACATGGCAGGTTGACCGCCGTCAATTAGGCACATTTTGGCAGTTGTACCACCCATGTCAAACGACATGAGGTTTTCGTGACCCGTCAGTTTTCCGTAGAACATGGCGGCGAGTGCACCCGCTGCGGGACCGGACTCAACCAAGCGCACCGGAAAAGTACACGCTGTATCGAGGGTGCAGATACCGCCGCTCGAGAGCATCACATATAAGTCTTGTTGGAAGCCGTGAGTTTTGAGTTCGTCCGCTAATTGCTGCAAATATCTGGATGTGAGAGGCTGCACGTACGCATTACAGACTGTCGTGGACATGCGTTCGTACTCACGCACTTGTGGGGCAACTTGGCTCGAGAGCGACACGGTTAGGTGAGGTAGGTTTTGCTCGAGCCAGGTTGCTACCTGCTGTTCGTGTTCAGAGTTGGTAAACGCGTGCAGTAAACAAACAGCGACAGATTCAATGTCGGCAGTGACGCCAGCTTGCTCGAGCGCCTCTTTCATAGCCTCTAAGCTATCTATATTTAATGGCGTGACGACATCCCCAAAGGCATCGCGCCGTTCGTCAACTTCAAACCGCAACGGGCGCGGTACTAAGTGCGTAACGGGTTCAGCATGCAGGTCGTAAATGTCGTAACGCATTTCTTTTTGCGTGTCCAGCACGTCCCGAAAGCCTTTAGTAACCAATAGCAAAGTGGGCGCACCTTTGCGTTCAATGAGCGCGTTGGTAATCAACGTGGTGCCGTGAATAGCGTTGTCGACTTGGTCTGGGTTGATGTTTGTGTGCTCGAGCAGATGCGTCCAGCCCTCAATAACAGCCCTAGCAGGATTGTCTGGCGTGGTTAACGTTTTATAGCTGCTCATCGCGCCCGTGGCGTTATCAATAAGCACAAAATCGGTAAATGTTCCGCCGATGTCAAAGCCAAAGCGGTAACTCATGCTCTGTACCTCATTATCAAGCGCCTTATATCTAAGTAAATTGTGTACCTCATGATTGGATAAACGTCACGATGAGGTTAGCGTAGCTGTCTATCTTCACCGTGGTGTTGGGACCAATGACCGAGGTTGAATCGATATCTTCAACAATGGCGGGGCCGTTAAAGGTCATACTCGGTGACAACTTGCTGCGCTCGTAAAGGGGCGTGTCTACAAAGCCGCCTGCCTCCACAAAATAAGCTTGGCGCGAACCTTTGACGGCCGTACTTGCATCATCACTACTCGCCTCAACTTGATAGAGGTGGAGTTCGGGTTTGGGACCGCTGGCGGTGAGGCGACAGGTGGTGAGCTCGAGCCCTAAATGTGGATGCGCGTGCCCATAAATAGCTTCGTACGCACTATAAAAATGCGGCCGTAAATCATTATCTAAGTCAACGTCAGCAAGTTTGTCATAGGGCAAATCTACTAAAATCTCGTGACCCTGCCCAACGTGGCGCAAATCTGCTTGGCGGGTAAAGGTCATGTCAGCCTCAGCTACCCCGGCCTCAGCTAAGGTTTGCCGCCCTTCAGCCTCGAGCGCGCTGTAGACCTCATCTAAATCTTGCAGCGTGCTGGCATCTAATTTGCTGATGTAAGTCCGCGCAAACTCAAAGGCAATCGGTGCAGTGAGGAATCCCAATGCGGAGGCTACCCCGGCACTGGCAGGGAGTACATAGCCTTTCATGTTGAGTGCAGACGCAATCGCGTGCGCGTGCATCGGCCCCGCGCCACCAAAGGCGGTAAGTTGCAAACGCCGAGGATCAGCACCGCGCTCAGCAATATGTACCCGCGTAGCAGAGATCATCGCTTCGTTCACGACGCGGTAAATGCCGTGCGCCGCATCCGTAACACTGAGGCCCAAAGGTTCAGCTAGCACTTTACGGACGGCTTGTTCCGCTGCTGTAACATCTAGCGACATGCGCCCACCCAAAAAGAAATCTGGGTTGAGGTAGCCAAGCAGTAAATCTGCATCCGTCACGGTTGGTTGGTCGCCACCGAGTCCGTAGCAAGCCGGGCCAGGTGATGCGCCAGCAGATTCCGGGCCCACTTTGAGGAGACCGAGTTCGTCTACTCGAGCAATTGACCCACCACCTGCACCAATCTCAATGAGTTCAATCGTTGGCACGCGAATCGGCAACCCGCTCCCACGCTTAAAACGGTGCACGCGAGCAATTTCAAAAGTATCTGTAACGGTAGGTTGACCGTCTTTAATGAGGCACATTTTGGCGGTGGTGCCACCCATATCAAACGACACAACGTTGTCCTCGCCAACGAGTTGTCCGTAGTAGGCAGCAACAAGCGCGCCTGCCGCTGGACCGGACTCAACGAGGCGTACCGGAAAGCGAGAGGCTTGCTCGAGGCTGCTAATACCACCGCTCGAGAGCATCAAGTAAACGCCGTGTTGAAACCCCGTTTTGCGGAGGTCAGCTTGTAAGTCCTCGAGGTAGCGCTCAGTGAGGGGCTGCACGTAAGCATTACAAACCGTCGTGGACATGCGTTCATACTCACGGATTTCGGGGGCAACCTCGCTGGACAGCGATACGCTCATATCTGCGAGTTGCTCCTTAAACCACGCGCCTGTTTGTTCTTCGTGATCGCCGTTGGTAAACGCATGTAAATAACAGACTGCCACAGCTTTGACATCTTGCTCTTCCAAGATGGGTTTGAGCGCTTCCAAGTCAGTAGGGTTGAGGGGACTTATCACTTCACCTTTGGCAGTGATACGCTCATCAACCTCTAGTCGCAGTGGGCGGGGGACAAGGGGTTCAGGTAAGACAAGCAGCAAGTCGTAGATGTCGTAGCGCATTTCCCTGGCTAGCTCGAGGATGTCTCGAAACCCTTTGGTGGTGACTAAAGCAGTTTTGGCACCTTTGCGCTCAATCAGTGCGTTAGTAATTAAAGTCGTGCCGTGAATGGCGGTTTCTACGTTTGCGCTAGTAGCAGAAGCGCGCTCGAGCAACGTCTCCCAGCCTTCAATCACCGCCTTCGCCGGGTGTTCGGGTGTGGTCAGGGTTTTATAGCTAGCAATTGTGCCTTGCTGCGTATCCAGTAGCACAAAGTCGGTAAACGTACCGCCAATGTCAAAACCAAAACGATACCGTGCTGTCATCTGTTAACTCGATGTAGATGTATAAGATTAAGACGTACGAAACGCCCAGCCAAAGATTGAACGCGCATGTAACACTCCTCAATAGTGAATGAGATGAACTTGACGAGTATGGTTTGAGTTCGTATCTACCTACACTCCTAGACAGGGTTTAACAGCCTTAGGACTTACGCACACAACCTCATGGGATAGGAAGGTTGTTTAAGTTGCTGGCTCATGTAGTCATCAAGCAGTCCTTGCTTGAGTTGATAGACAGTTGTTTCGAGCTGGTGGGCAAGACGCTTGAGGTGAACC
>JBCCBI010000098.1:0-14649 GCA_039034155.1 Deinococcota bacterium
CAATTTGACGCAAGTTTTTTTCACCATCAATAATGCGTAGCACCAAAATTTCTTTGTCATAAAGGGTCAAGTTGGTGTTGGACATCTTATCAGTAAGCACCGGTACAGCAGAATCTGGCGAGGTGTTTTTCGTGTTACTTGGACGCTTAGCTTCATCGATACGGCGAATGACCTCGAGCAGTAAATTTTCAGTGCTTAAATCAATTGTTTGCTGACTTACCGCCGTACCACCCGCCCGAAAATCAAACTTGCCGCGCTCGTCTGAAAACAACAAATAAACAGCCTCAACACCTTCGCGGTTGGCAAATTCTGCGTGAACAACACGTCCTGAGTTGAAATACACCTTAGCAGGTCCCCTGGGATGTTCAACGGTTAAACGTCCGGTGCGAGATGACGACGCAAACAACTGAAAAAGGTCAACGAGTGAAAAGAGTCCCAAGGTTCCGGTCACAAGGTGTATTGTAACGCGAAAATGCCCTGCGTGACACTAGTGGGCAGTACGGACGCAGAGTAAACCTATGTGAGACAACTCTCAGGGTAAAAGATCATCTTAATAATTACTGTTTTGGATGGTTGCTTGTCAGGTAATCGTCTAGGGCTCAACAACACACTTGCTAAAAATATGAGATTTAAAACTCTTCTGGCAGGACCATAAAATGGTGAGATGACAAAGATTGTTGTCACCTCATAGACTGCCCTAGTAAATGTGGTGCCGAAGGAGGGACTCGAACCCTCACACCTCGCGGTACACGACCCTGAATCGTGCGCGTCTACCAATTCCGCCACTTCGGCGCAGGTATGCCTTCTAATAGGCTTCTACAGGGCTTTATTTTATACAGCTTTATACTTGCTTGCAAGCATTGGACAACATTGTGTGCAATAGCAACATGTGTTGTTCAAGTTAAAGAAATATAACTTTATAAATAAGAACTAGATCACCTACGTTGATAACTTGATGTCCTCAAATTACTCTGATAAATGTTGTGGCAACCTGCGGGACTTAATAAATCTCTCATAAAACTAGCTAGATTGTGCCTATCAACTACCTACAAATGACATGTTTTTTGCGTTTGTCACGTAAAATCACTTTTTCATGAAAGCGTGTATTTATGCCTGTAAGAGTTTTGTAAGAGGGTATACTGCATACTACATGGTGTTCATGTAGTTGGCTTTGGTCAGCAAGCCTCGAGCCAGCGCAACTACATGACAAGCCACAACCTCTATCTTTCACGTTGTCACCAAGGAGGGCACCATGCATCACAAGGTAATTGAGCAAGTAACCAATGGGTTGGTATGTGTCAGCAAAACACCTAAGTATGATCTTGCTAGGCGTTTAGATAGTACTCGAGTTCAAGTCATCGTTTGCTTCGTATAAGTACCTCCTATCTGGAAACCGCAGTTTTCGTGACATGCGTTTAGCGGTTAAGGATGGGCGCTGCTGAGTTTGATACTTAGTGTGTTTCAACTTGGAGGTACTTAACTCATCTGCTGCTGTTAGACACCACTACTCACCATCTAGGATGTTGGCTAGGTAGCATCAGGCACGTCATAAAAGATGGTCTTAAAGACTTAACAGCAGGCAGGTATACTGTCATCGCTAGTCAAGCATTGATGACATTAGCGTTAGCATTGACATGTCACCTAAGGCCAATGATGTGATAGGTCGATGGTACAGAGGCCATCTAGTGTTGATAGGTGTATGTGACATCGCTTTAAAACACTAAAACCTTATCAAAGCGCGCCACCATAACGTACAAGCCAGCTCCCAGCTTCTATTAACGCGTAGCTCATAATACCAATGGCAATACCAGCAGCGATTTGGTCGACCCGTTTGTCAGCAGGTAAACCTTGTCGTATAAAGCCCCACAAAAAACCACCAACAATGCCCCCGAGGTGCCCCCAGAGTGACACATTGGGCACAGCGAGTGAAAAGACAACAATGAGTAGCATCCACTGAAGTAAACCTCTTGCTAATGCACGCTCACTGGGGTTGCGTTTGCGCAAGGTGTCAGCAAGAAGCGCTGCAGCAATACCCAGTACACCACCAGATGCACCCACTAACACAAGTTGGTCGCCAGCTTGGGCAATTGCTGTTAAGTAAGCGCCTAAAAACGTGCCAAAGGCAAACGCTGTCAATACGTTTGGCCAGTAGCGGCGTGTTTCGTAAAGCTTGCCAATATCCCACAGAACCCACATGTTGAGTGCAATGTGTAGTAGGTTGCCGTGGATAAACCCGTAGGATAAATAGCGCCACCACGCGTCTGCTTCAGGAATGGGCACGTTGACAACAAAGCCAGCCATGCTTTGGGCTACATCTAGCTGGGCAGCATCTGAACGTATGGACTGATTAATAAGCAGTTGGACGCCGTAACAAGCCGCTAGAAAGGCAATGAGTCCAAGTGTTGCATTAGCTCGGCGCGATGTACGACTAGCAGGAACGGGCTTGCCAAGGTGGTGCAAGTGCTCAGCTAAACGCGGTGCTTGATCTGAAGAAGCCAGACTATAGGCCCTTGCGTAAAATTGTGCGGCAATAGCAGGTTGCTCGCTCTGCTCTGCGGCCTCGGCTAAAAGACTTAGCTCTTTGACGCCAATGTCGTGACTTTGTAGGGCGTTGCGAACGCCGTTAAAGTCGCCTCGAGCAGCGTGTAAGTAAGCCTTGCTTAGTCCTAGGCTACGGTATCCTACAGGACCTTGACCCTGGGCCCGCCAGCGCACCTCGAGCGCGTCTGTTTCTGCTCGAGCCTGCCCCATATCGCCCAATTTGGTGAGCGCGCGAATGCGTGCTGCGGCAGCTAGTAAGGCGTTGTCACCGTGCACAGGTGGCATGACGCGACCTAGCTCTTGCCAGCGCTCTAAAAGCTCAAAAGCTTGCATGGCAATGAGCAAGCTGTTGTCGTTGCCAATGTACTGCTGATCTAAAGCTTTGTCGGGTGTGTAATGTACAAGCGCAAGTGCCCGTTGTGCGTCGCCTTGTCGCAATGCAGCCTGAGCGAGCAAGCGCTGAATACTAGCGCGTCCAACCTCCGTCCAGTAAAGGCTCGTTACCATGGTGTCTACGATATGGTAACGTCTTGACCGGGTTAGTAAAGTCAAAAAGTAAGGCATAAGAATGTAAGCACTACAGACCACCAGCAGCACAACGCTAAGGACTTGCAAGCTTGTTTCAGTTGGGGTTGAGGGTGCTTGTAGGCGGCCAAGTACAAACGTTAGACCAGCACTTAGTGCTGTAGCTAGAATTGTTTTAAGTGAAACTTCGCTCATAATTGATGCAATACGCACCATCAAACGGCTTGTATAAAGTCCGCTAATGGTTAAAATGAGCGCAAGTAAGCTAAGTTGGTTCATTACTTTAGCTTAGCCGTTCAACCGCATGCTGTCTGCTTGTGGGATTGCCATTTTGTGACACACGGGTCACAAGCAACTAGTGGATGTAACTAATCATGCCCAACTTAATTGGGTTGTAAGTAGACCGTAAGTATGACCTCAGCACGTCAAGTGAGTGTAGCTGAGGCTGGCTCGAGCACTATCAGTAATCGTCAATCGTCGTTTAAGGTGGCCATTAAACGCATCAATTTGGCTGACATGCTAAACATCAACCTCTGCTAGCACAACGCAACAAAATTTGTAGAGGCATTGTAGTACTTAATCAATAGCATCAGGTAGTTAGCCTAGAGTTTGCGTGTGCTACTAACTTGATCTTGCTCATGTTTGTGGTGATGTCTTCAGTATGAAGCTTATGAAGTATTAAACCTATAAACGATGAGCTTACTGGCAAGAACTGTCTTAGCAGTAAACATCAAGTGACTTATAGGTCACAGAAACACATGAACTGTGCAACTAAACACAACAAGAATAGAAGCAAGTAACACGTAATGGAAAGAGGATAAGGACATGTTGGTAATCATAGGCATTGTGATGGCGTATTTGCTGGGCAGTATTCCAACCGGCTACATTGTTGCGAGGGTGAATGGCGTGAACATTCAGCAAATTGGCTCTGGCAATATTGGCGCAACCAATGTCTTACGCGCAGTTGGGCGCGGTGCAGCCGCCATTGTGATTATTGCTGATCCACTCAAGGGCATGGTGGCCGTGTGGTTAGCGATGCTTGCCAACTTGGGTGGTTGGGGCGTTGTGCTGTGCGGGTTAGCGGCTGTGTTGGGCAATAATTTTAATATTTTTTTGCAACTTAAAGGGGGTAAGGGAATTGCGACCAGCATTGGTGTATTTATTGCGCTAGCCCCAGTGAGTACCAGTTTAGGTATTTTGATGGGCGTGTTTGCCATTGTGCTGTGCCGTTATGTGTCGATGGGATCGATGATTGGTATGTCAGTTACACCCCTGTTTTTAACCTTGCACCGTCCTGAATTCAGTGTGCCCAAGATATTTTTGAGTGTGACCTTGTTTTTGCTTAGTGTCCTGCGGCACCGCAACAACCTCGAGCGACTCGCCAAAGGTACCGAAAGACGTATTGGCGAGCGGGTACGTGACACGGCAACAGATGAACCCTCAACCGCACCACCAGACAACTCGGTAGAAGAAAACGTAGCCGAGGTTGAGCAGTCTGTTTGAGGTTGAGAATCGGTTAGAGTGAGCTCGAGCCTCACCTTATCCTTGCGTAGCACAAGTATTCCTACCAGAACAAGACAGCCTCAACAATAAGTTTTATTAAGAATGTCATCCTAATGATGTTGATAAGAACGGCTGAGGATGTTGCCCGGCTGAGAATAACATCAGTCCTGTACGCAACAAACATCAGCTTTACGTATCAGCAAGCGACCTCAGCATTCAGTAGATACCTATACCAAAGTCACAATTAATTGATACAGCTAAGTTATTTTTTTGCTTTCTCCCTTACTCCTCTTCTTCCTTTCCTGATTGAAGGATAACAAGGCATGAGACGCTTGTAACAGCATTTCGTGTAATTGCTACTATTAGCAATGTCACAAGATGTTGTTACAGCTACTTGACAGGTGATGTTGTGCGTTAAGAAAGGGAGAAGGGGTGCAAGGGAGGAAGGGAGATTTCATCAGCTGATACGTCTGTATCACTGAGTCGTGGTGTTGCTATATATTTTAAGGGCTACTCGAGATAGCTTTCCGTTTGGTTTGCTGCACAATTAGGACGCCTAAAAGCGCCACAAAGCCGCCTATGAACGTAAGTTGGGTGGGTACTTCGCCCAGCAGGAACCACGCAAATAAGGTGCTCACGACAGGTACTAAATACAACATGGTGGTGACTTGTGCAACAGATGTGTTGGCGAGCGCATACGCAAAAATAACGTAGCACAAGGCTGCTGGAAAAATGCCCGCGTAAATGGCTGCCCCAAGGGCAACTGGACTAGCGTCGGCAAGGTCGGTTAGCAGTCCAGGTGCAAATATAATTAAGGGTAATGTGCCAAGGACTGTGATAAACCCAGCTAGGTCTAGGCTGCTGTAACGTTTGAGCATAGGTTTTTGCAGGACGACAAAAAAAGCTGTTGAAAGAGCAGCCGCCAAAATAAGCAGTGCATAAGGATTAACGGCAGTAGGACTGGTAGTTGTATCCGCACTGCTTGGGTTGCCCAATACGATTAACCCCACCCCTGCTAGGGACACAGCAAGACCGCCCCAGGCTAGTTTCGGTAAGTATTCGTGGAGTAGTAAACTTGCTAGCGCCGCACTCATGGCTGGTGCTGTGGCAATAATGAGGCTGGCTGCGCCCGCGCTGACCTTGGCTTGACCAAAGTTGAGGGCGCTGTGATAAAAGCTCACACCTAAGACGCTCAGTAAAAAAACATAGCCTAAGTCTCGAGCCGCTGGCAACAAACGTTTGCGGCGCACCAGTCCATAAATGATAAAACAAAGTGAGGCAGCAATAAATCGCAGCAGCGTAAAGTGCCCTGGCGTCATGCCGGTAAGTGCCAGTTTGATGGCTGGAAACGCTGAGCCCCACAAGACAACCAACACAATCATACTGAGCATCACAGGCAGTGTCATAGACTCGTGATAACACAGAGGACTTACACGGTTAGCATTGCAAGATGCTGTTGCGTGCGTTCATCAGCAAAGTGAGGGCTTAAACACACCGCTATCAATAGCAGTTTTACAAGTACAGATTGTTGATGTGCCATATTGTGTTTGGGGAAAAGGGAAGGGGAGAACGGGGGAAAGGGAGATGCCATCAGGTAGTATGCCCATAAGCTAGCTGCTATAGGTATCGGTCTCAATCCGGATGATGTTGTGGTGTATTAATACATTATGCGATTGCCATCAATTTTTGAGATTCAATACCTGCCTGAAGTTTTGATGATACAACTGGCAACTTCACGATTGATTGTTACATCGTAACGGCCTAAAAATTCCTCCTGAGAAACATTTTATCTTAAATGACTTGTATCAACTTGTCGTACGATTGCTACAATAAATGACGGGAAGAGCTTAGCCGCACGTGTTAGCGTGTATCGCACTAATATTATGCGCAATGTACTCAGTGCCCTGTATTTAAGGCATCACAGCTCATAAAACCTGAAATACGGATGTTAAAGACATCTCGCTAAGTCAGCAAATGAAGGTTCATGATGATGACTTTGCTATGCACGTTGTGGCAGCAATTTGCAAGTAGCCTTACAATTTTGGCTGTGACGCCACCTTCAGACTTGCCATCATCACCATTACCGTTATCAACATCACCAGCCGCCCAGCCACTCATCACTGCTCACAACCTCAGCAAACAGTTCGCCGAGGTGCAAGCTGTAAACAAACTTAGTCTAACCGTAAATGCAGGCGAAGTTGTAGGCTTACTGGGTCCCAACGGTGCCGGCAAAACGACGACTCTGCGGTTACTTGCGGGGTTGCTCACGCCAGATGACGGTGAGCTTAGTATTGCTGGGGTGGACGTACGTAAACACCCTCGTAAGGCTCGAGCTAATCTTGGCTACGTAAGTGGTGACACGGGGCTTTACGACCGCCTCACCGGGCGCGAGACGTTGCGTTATTTTGCACGTTTGTACGGGCTAAGTAAGCGCGAGGCAGACGCCCGTATTGATGCCCTCGATGACCAGCTGCAACTTGGTGCGGTGCTTGACCGTATGGCGGGTGAGGGGTCGTCTGGCATGAAGCAAAAACTGTCGATTGCGCGGGGCATGTTGCACGACCCACCTGTGTTACTGCTTGACGAAGTGACCTCGAGCCTAGATGTTATCGCCCGAAGGGCCGTTTTAGATGGGGTCAAACGTTACCGAGGTAGTGGGCGGGCCATCCTTTACTCGGCACATACTATGAGTGAGATTGAAGAACTGTGTGACCGCGTTGTCATGTTGGTTCATGGACAGGTGATTGCTTCGGGTTCATTAGTTGAACTTAAAACTGAAAGTCAACAGACAAGCATTGAAGACGCTTTCTTTTATTTTGTGGCTCAACATAACCAAGAACATGAGCAGGTGAGCGCGTGATTGTGCATTTAGTAGCTAAAGAAGTCCTCTCTACACTGCGAGACACTCGGGCAGTCCTTGCTAATTTGCTCATTCCACTTATTGTGTTACCTGTGGTGATGTTGGGCTTGCCGCTGGTGTTTGGTGGGCTGTTTGCGCGCGAAGCTGTGACGGTGACGGAGGTGGCGGTGAGCGGGCTCGAGTTTCTTCCTACCGAGCTCCGCGATCAGCTCGAGGCTGAGGCACTTGCCCTCATTGAAACCGATGACCCTCTTGAGCAAGTAGATGATGACCTGTTTCCGCTAGCACTGACCGTGCCACCTGACTTCGCGGCGCAACTTGCTAACAATCAAGCTGAACTTACCCTGCACTACAAACTCGGTAATTTGCGCAGTGGACTCGCAGCTAGCAAGGTGCAACGCGCCATAAACAGCTTTCGCGATACACGTACCCGGGCTACGTTGGATGCCGCTGGGGTAGATGCTGCCATCCTCACTGCCGTTCGCATAAACGAGCAAGACGTAAGCTCCGAAGCTGAGCAGCGCAGTGGCATGATGGCCTGGCTTATTCCGTTTTTGATGGTGATTTGGACACTTTCGGGTGGGCAGATGACTGCGATTGATGCAACGGCGGGTGAAAAAGAACGTGGGAGCCTCGAGACAGTTCTGGTAACTCCTGTACGACGCCGCGACTTGGTCACCGCCAAATTTTTAGCTACCACTCTGTTTGGCGTAAGTTCAGCCTTGATGGCCATTGTGGGTTATTTTGTGTCGAGCCGCTTTTTAATGAGCGGACTGGTTTCCAATTTGATGGGAGGTAGTAGCGACGCCCAAGCAATGATGGGCATGATGGGTGGTCAACTTAGTTTAAGCCCAAGCGCGTTTTTGCTACTTACCTTAAGCAGCCTAGTTGTTGCGATGATGGTGGCCGCGTTACTTATTTGTGTGGCTATGCTAGCGCGCTCTTACAAAGAAGCTCAAAGTTATATTGCCCCGTTGGGCTTGGTGATGATTTTGCCAGTCGTTGGCTTGCAAGTGGCTGACTTTTTGACGCTAGGGCTTGGCTTTTATGCGGTGCCTCTACTCAACGCTATGTTGCTTATGACCGACATAATTCGGGCGGATGCTAACCTCGCTGCCATGTTCGTGACGTGGGGCTCGAGCCTCTTCTACTGCGCGATTCTACTTGCCATTGCTAACCACAACTTCAACCGCGAAGATGTTTTGTTTAGGACCTGATGACTGTCAATTTGACAAACCCTATAACAAAAAACATCCTCACGCAAAATAACGCAAACAGAACAATAAGCCTGTCAGATGATGCTCATGGCAGGTGTACGAATATTGGATAGGATCTGCTCGAGTTTACTCAACTTAACGTTGATGACGGTTTAACGTTGATGACAGTTTAACGCTGATGACGATGCCATCTTCAACAGACGTTCAAAGAATACCTTCACCATCAGTGATATAATCAATTAATGTGAGCTGGCCGAACTCGTCATAGTTTTGGCTATGCTTTCATAAAACGCGCTGCGCAACTCGTGGATGGCAAAAGCATTGCCTCGGTGCGGGTGAACGGCGTTACTCAAAAGTACACCGAACCAACCCTGCTCAGGGTCAATCCATACGCTGGTACCCGTTGCACCGGTAAGCCCAAATGAACTAGCACTAACGTGTTTACCAGCAGGACTGCCCTCGCTAGCCAGCATCCAGCCGTAGCCGTAGCGAATGTCCTCGCTGACAACGTGTTCACGGGTGGCCTGCTCGAGCAAGGCTGCAGGTGCAATTCGCTCATCAAAATTAAGCCACGCTTTAGCGTACATAGCCACATCGGTAACGTTGCTAAAGAGTCCAGCGTGACCGGCAATGCCGTCCATCACAAAGGCATTTTCATCGTGGACAATGCCCTCTAAAATTTGATTGCGCCAACTACAGTCTTCGGTGGCGGCTACCGGGCTGTCCATCACAGGGCCGTAGGTGGTGTGCAGCAGATCAAGCGGCTCTAAGACGTAATAGCGCACAAATTCGTCTTGCCGTAAATTAGTGACCCGCTCAATAATGGCACCTAAGACCATAAAGCCTAAGTCGCTTTGTACCCACTCGCCGGGGTCGTAGCAAAGTTCCGTTTGTAAGATGTTGGCCATAGCCGTTTTGCGCGTGTTGGTTGTAGCAAACAAAGCTTTCCAAGCTGGCAGCCCAGCCGTGTGGGTCAGCAGTTGCGCCACGGTGGCATCTGCGATGGGGTTAGCTTGTAACCAACCGGCGTTGCTAAAAAAGCGCCCCACGCGGTCATGTAAGTTGATGAAGCCAGCGGATACGAGTTTAAGAATGCTGGGTAAGGTTGACATGACCTGGCTTAGCTCAGCTAAGTCGTAGAGGGTGCTTTCGTGAATAGACACGTCCTCAACAAATAGCAAATCGTCTTCTTCAGGTGTTTGGTAACGGCGCACGCCTTGGGCAAAGATGATAGCAATATCATCCTGGGTACCTACCGCAGCAACAGCACTGGGGACTTTACGGGTAGTTATGGCTGCCTCGAGCAAGGCCGTGGTGTCATGGAAGTTGGCAGCAGATAGGGCAGACACAGTTGTATCGTAACATGCAGACACAGCTGCGTCATGGTGATGCAGCTATCAGATGCGTTAGTTAAAAATATCTGTCCTCAACTACCCAGACGGGGACGAAGACAGATAGAAACATCATAAAGTTATAACCATACATCACCATCCGTCAGCTCCACGTGCCAAGTTGAGGTGATGGCTAAATCTGAATCTTCTAGAACTGGCGGCGTGCCACCGCAATAAGGTCATTGGTTTGCGCGTCCCGAATCCAAGCCACATCTAGCGCCGGGCGGTTGACTTGCACCATGAGCCAGGGACTGGTAAGCACTTGCGTGGTGATGGCACCTTCTGGTGGGCTGTTTTCTTGCAGGCCGATGTAGACGTCGTTACCCTCAATAACCACCGAACGGGCTTGTAAACTGTAGCCACCTGTAGGGCGTTCACCAACAAAAATACCAATGATGCTCTGGCGTGCAAAGTCAACCTCAGGTAAAGGGGGTTGGGCAAGTTGGTTTCCGTAGGCAATGTTCCACAGCTCAATAAGCTCATTGTCAGACGTGGCAATCGCAAAGTCCGAACTGGCGATGGCGGCAATGTCACCTTCGGCAAAAATACGCCAACCAGGTTCAGTCACAGGTGTGCGCAAAATTTCCTCCGTGGTGGGTAATGACGTCTGCAAAAAGAACTCGCTGCGGCGATAGTCGCTAATGCCTGACGTATCGCGCAAGCGTTCGTCTTGAGGTGGTAGTTCAGCCAGTACATAAGGTGCTTGCTCAGCTAGGGCGCGCTCGAGCATGGTTGCTTCTTCATTGGTGAGTTCAGCTAAGTTACGCAGCCCTTGTAAACGCTGGCGCGGGATAATCCGCTGGTTAATGCCGGGGCTGGTGGCACCTGCTAAGTCAAACCAAAAGTTGCCATCGTAATACACCACTGCGCCCGTGTTACCTGTAGACGCAAGCACAACATCACTTGAAAAGGGAATACGGCTGACACTGACAGGACTAGCAACGGCATCTAAGCTTTCGCGCACATTGGGTTCACCGTCCACCAGTAGCGCGCCGCGCACGCTAAAAGGATCATCAATGGTGCCCTCAGTCAGTTCGATAATGCCGCTGTCATCTCCCCCTAAGTTGAGTCTGCGGGGGGTTCCAAAAAAATATGCTAGCAACACACTTTCTTCGGCACTATACAAAGCAATATCGTGTAAATTGAGTGCTGCATCTTCACGGGGTACGCACGAGACGAGCAGTACAAGCGCAAGAGCGTATACGGAGCAGCACGTAGGATAGCGCATGTCTACCTCCTTCTTTTTTGTCATGCTAACACTTTCCTAAAGCGTGCCATACCGATTCCGATTAAACACTTCGTAAAGCCCACAGGGGTTTACTACGTTCCCATCAGAATCGGTAGCTGTTTCTACACCTTCCAGGTGGGTTAATTCCTTTTGGAATTAACCGGAAAGGGTATCAGCATAATTGTCGTAGCATAACGCTGTAAACAAGGGCAATTGGCGTAGGGCTTATGAAGAATGTGAAGTCGTCTAACAATTTCTATGATGTCGTCGATGTCGTCGTAAATATTGCTCATATTGGCGGCTTGGTTAAAGATTGACGGCAAATTGCTCGAGCACAATCACCTTGCTACCAAATTCGACACGTTCTTGAGCGTTGGGTTGTTTATCAAATCCTTGTTTGAGTAAAACCTTCTGTGAAGCGATGTTGTTAGCGGTGTTGGTGGTGGCCGCTCGAGCCACTAACCGCGTCAAGTTAAGCTCATTTACAGCAACACGTTTCAAAAACGCAACACCCGCTGAGGCAATCCCCTGACCCAAATAGTCTTGACAAACCCGGTAGCCAACGTCAGCTTGCCCCGCATTTATATTGGTGAGGTTAAAGCGACCTACAATTTGATTGTCTTGATAACGAACAAAGAGCAAATGGCTTGATGCCGACATACCGTCAATAAGTTCAGCGAGAACACTAGGAAATTGATCCTTATCAAAATAAGCCTCTGGGCGAGCGGGCACCCAAGCCTCAAACCACGCTTTGTTCCTGGTTTCAAAGTCGACAAGGGCGTCACTATCTTCTAAAGTCAGCAGTTGTGTCACAAGTGACTTGGCCGGTTCTTGTGCTGAGGATTGTCTAGGTCAAGGTCAATAAGGGTAAAGCGAAACGCGTTGACAACCTGCATTCCTAGGTCAGTCACGTAACTGCGCGGCGCATTGACACCATTTAAGTGAACATGCCCGTGTACGTGTAATTTAGGTTTCCAGCGTTTGGCAAAACGGTTGAACGCCGGAATGCCCCTGTGAGGGAAGTCGCTACCTTCGTGTGGTCCTTTGGGTGGTGCATGGGTCAGCAAAATGTCCACTGCGCGCCCGTAGCGCTGCTTGTTGTACAGCAAGCGTGGTGTCATAAGCTGGGTGAAGACATCCATCTCAAATTCACTGTATTGCAGATCGCCAGGGCGGTAGCGGGCGCTGCCTTCGATGCCAGCAATGATTACATCGCCAAATTTGATAACTTTGCGGTGTAAGTTAATGCAACCACCGGGGAGTTTGGGTTCACCTGTAAAGGGGTCGTTGAGATAGCCATTACCGTGATTGCCCAGCACAAACAGAGGCTGGATGGTGAGTTTAGTGGCGACGTACTCGAGCACATGCCCGGGCATGTCGCCGGCACTCACTACGAGGTCAAAAGGTGGCAGGTTTTTCGGAAAGTTCTCCGAATAAACAATTGGCGACACCTCGTCGGCGATGGCCAAGATTTTCATGTCTAGCTATCGTACCTGATTTTCTCCTGTAGTACGAGGTAACATCTCCCAAAGGGTACATCCGACTTTCAATGGGTAATACTTGGTGGCTGATGCCTTTTACTTTTCCTACAGCACAAACTCTCTAAACCTCCTTGTTAAAGAAGACGTTTGTTCATGCCTCCCTCTTAAGAAGAGGGGCCAGGGGAGGTTGCTTTGTGTGCACAATCTTCCAATCCACAAAATACCTTGGGGGTATCTTTTCCCAACTGGCTATCTCAGATGATGTGTTTGGATGTCCTAAAACTGGATAACTGAACATATCAGCGTCAACCTAAAGCAATTCAATTGATGTGTGACTGTCACGATCTGATATGTCTGATGACCGTGGGTTGATATGATGCCTCATGCCAAATGTTGCCTATGACCGTTACTACCGCTACGACGAACTTACTGAGGTTTTGAACGCATTTGCACGTGAACACCCTGAGTTAGTGAAGCTCGAGTCCATCGGCACCAGCTACGAAGGGCGCGAGGTTTGGCTCATCACCTTGAGTAATAACGAGATAGCCTCGCTAGACGACAAACCCGCCCTGTGGCTTGATGGCAACATTCACGCGACTGAAGTCTCACCGTCGGCAGCGTGTATTTATTTTATCGACTTTATGCTCACAAATTACGGCTCCCGGGAAGATGTCACCCGCGCGCTCGACAGCCGCACGTTTTACATTTGCCCACGCGTGAATCCAGACGGCGCAGAGTGGGCACTTGCCGATAAGCCCAAGATCATTCGCTCGTCCACCCGACCCTACCCGTACGACGAAGATCCTATTGACGGCCTCAGCCAAGAAGATATCGACGGTGACGGCCGCATGCTCATGATGCGCATTCAAGACCCCAACGGCCCCTGGAAAGCCAGCGAGCAAGAACCACGCTTATTAGTGCAACGCGAACCAACTGAGGTCGGTGGCACCTACTACCGGCTCCTCCCCGAAGGCCGCCTAGAAAACTATGACGGTGTGACCTTAAAGATGCAGCCTAAAAAAGAGGGTCTAGACCTCAACCGGAATTTCCCCGCCAACTGGCGGCAAGAAAATGAGCAGGTTGGGGCGGGTCCGTTTCCAACCTCTGAACCTGAAGTTCGCAATTTGGTGGAGTTTATTGCGCGTCACAAAAATATTACGGGTGGTCTGACCTTTCACACGATGAGTGGTGTGTTATTGCGTCCGTATAGCCACAAAGCAGATGAGAAGATGGCGGCTGAGGATTTGTGGACGTTTAAGCAGATTGGCGACAAGGGAACCGAGATTACGGGCTACCCCAACATCAGTGTGTTTCACGACTTTAAGTACCACCCTAAACAGGTGATTACCGGCGGCTTTGATGATTGGCTCTATGACCATTTGGGCATGTTTGCCTGGACGGTGGAAATTTGGAGTCCGCAGCGGCAAGCGGGCATTACCGATTACAAGTTCATTGATTGGTACCGCGACCACCCATTTGAAGATGATCTGAAGTTGCTCGAGTGGAGTGACACCTCCTTAGATGGTCAAGGTTACGTCGATTGGTACGCCTTTGACCATCCTGAACTTGGTCCCGTTGAGCTAGGAGGCTGGAATTACCCGTATGCTTGGCGCAACCCACCTGCCAAATTTTTAGAAGCTGAGCTTGCTAAGTTTCCTGAGTGGATCCTTTGGCATCTGCTTATTTCACCTAAGTTAGAGCTTCACAGTCACACGTTAGACAAGCGCGAGCCAAGTATCTACCACCTTCAAGTCGTGGTCCAAAATACTGGGTGGCTCCCGAGTTACGTAACTAAGCAGGCGTTAAGCAACGACATTGTACGCGGTGTCGTGACTGAAATTTCTCTGCCCGACGGTGCCAGCCTCAAATTAGGCACCAGTGCTGAGCGGCTTTCATCCATCCC
>JBCCBI010000099.1:0-14610 GCA_039034155.1 Deinococcota bacterium
CGAGGTTCACGGTCAGCTTGAAGGTCGCGCGTACAAATCAAGTAGTCCGGGCAGGCGCGAACTAGCTGATGCGAGTGATGACCGCTTGAAGCTCGAGTGGCTGATTCACGCGCCCGCTGGTGGTGAGATCAACGTCACCGTGCGCCACGAACGCGCGGGTAAAGTTGAGCTTAGCTTTAAGCTCGAGTGATACAGCGGCTTCAGCTTAAAGTGCCGCCGTTAGGTGTGTGGTTGTTTGCGTTTCTATTGATGTGGGGCATTGACCAGCTCGTTCCAGCTTTAGCATTGGTAATGCCTCGAGTTGTAACGCTCATCTTGGTAACTGCAATGATAGGGATAGCTGTGACGTTTGCCGGCTTAGCTTTGGCTGTGTTTCGGCAGGCTGGTACAACCATCAACCCCATGAGTCCGGATAAAAGTTCATACCTCGTGACATCAGGTATTTACCGTCTGAGCCGTAACCCTATGTATGTGGGGTTACTACTTTTGCTTGCTGCGTGGGGTGTGTACCTAGCCAATGTCGTCAGTTTTCTAGGATTGCCTGCGTTTGCCCTCTACATGAATCATTTTCAGATTGTGCCAGAAGAGCAGGTACTACAGACAAAATTTGCAGACGAGTTTGTGGCTTACAAGCAAAGGGTACGTCGCTGGCTTTGATGTCTCAAGAAAACGGGAGCCTTATATACGAGGCTCCCAAAGTATTGGACTTGTGTTTGTGTGAGGACGAGGCTCGAGCCTCACCTATTTTTAAGATGCAGCAACACCAACCGCAGTATCTTCTATGGTATCAATATTGGTCACAACAGGACTATCCTCAGCACTTTCTTGGTCATGCTCAGCTAGCCAGCGCTCTGCGGCCATCGCAGCGCGGGTGCCTGCGCCTACGCTGGTACCGAGTTGGCGGTAAACTTCATCAGAAACATCCCCAGCTGCAAAAATGCCTTCGACATTCGTATAGATTTCGTCTTGCACGTCCACATAGCCTGTATCACGCAAGTTCACAATGCCATTCAAATAGCCGGTGTTGGGTACGTGACCGATGTAAATGAACACACCGTCTGTCTCGAGCACCCCTGTTTCACCTGTCACGACATCGCGGGTTTTTACGCCACTCACTTGACCGTCGGTGCCGAGCACTTCCTCAACAACGGTGTTCCAGCGCCAGTGCATTTTAGGATTATCGAACGCACGTTTTTGGGCTTCTTTGTTGGCGCGCAAGCTGTCACGGCGGTGAATCACGGTCACGCTGTCAGCAAACTTGGTGAGGAAGCTACCTTCTTCCACAGCAGCGTCGCCGCCACCGACCACAACAACGTGTTTGCCACGGTAGAAAAAGCCGTCGCACGTGGCGCAGGTGGATACGCCACGACCGTAAAACTCGTCTTCGCCAGGCACACCTAAACGACGCGGATTAGCGCCTGTGGCGATGATGACAGCCTTGGCGTGATAGGTCGTGTCGTAACCCTGAACTTCAAAGCCACTTGCCGTTTTTGTGAGGGCGGTAACTTCATCCATCGCAATTTCAGCACCAAATTTTTCAGCTTGGCGCACCATGCGTTGGGACAGTTCGGGACCGCTCACGCCTTCATCAAAACCGGGATAGTTTTCAACGTCTTGCGTTTGGGCAATTTGCCCGCCGGGGAGTCCTTTTTCCAAAATAACGGTCGAAAGTTGACCGCGCCCGGCGTAGATACCTGCGGTAAGCCCAGCTGGGCCGCCGCCGATGATAACAACATCGTATGCTTGTGTAGTGGTTTGTGTATTCGTTTGGTTCGTCATGATTGTTCCTCCAGCTAATATTTCTAGTACCAGCTAACGCCTTCAATGAAATTAGGGTAACACCAGCTATACACGCAGTCTGTACAGTCAAATACCTAATGGGGGTATTTTCAGACACATTTGGTAATGCCTTCTAACGCAGTAAAAAGCCTTTTGCAACAGGATCATCCTCCTCGATAACCCATTGACAAAAGCCAGTAATACTAGCCCGTCCAGACACTTCTGGAACAACTGCTGGATAACCTGCAACATTACTTGTTTTGGCAATTTTGCCTAAAAAAGTTGTCCCTAAGATGCTGCTATTGGCAAGAACCTCATCCGGTTGTAATTTACCTTGGGCGTGCAGCAGCGCAACCCGTCCAGCCGTACCAGTACCCGTGGGTGAACGGTCAACTTCGCGCTCGGCAAAAATGCAGACATTGCGTTGGTGAAGGCTGTGGGTTCTTTGAGGTGTAGGCACAATCATCCCGGTGGGTTCATACCCTTCATGGATGATGGTGCCGTAGATGCCACGCAGTTCTGGCTCGAGCGGATGCACCACTTCCATAACAGCCTCCACAGCATGTTTAACCTCGTCACCAAGTTGCACAAGTTGAGTCAAATCACGTGGTACAACCTTCAAGTTGGTTTGCTCAGCCTCCAAGTATGCATAAAACGCCCCACCGTAAGCGATATTCACCGTCAGATTTCCGAAACTTGGTGTACCAACCGTCAAATTTTGTTGATACACAAATGACGATACGTTGAGGAAGCGCACGTCACCTACCTTGGATCCGTCCCAACTGACAAACGCTTCTACAAACCCGGCGGGGGTATCTATGCCAATGTGTGTTTCAGGTATTACTGGCGTGACCAAGCTGTTAGTAACAGCAACGGTTGCTAGCGCAATAATGCCGTGACCACACATGCTGCTGTAGCCCTCGTTGTGCATAAAAATCACACCAAAGTCAGCAGCATCTGTCACTGGTGGCGTCACATAGCAGCCGTACATATCGGCATGACCACGCGGTTCGTACATAAGAGCTGTACGCACGTGATCGAGGTTATCTTTGACCCATTGGCGTTTTGCCAAGATAGTGTCACCGGGAATGTAGGGAATGCCTGCCGTGACAATGCGCAAAGGTTCACCAGCAGTGTGGGTGTCGATAGTTGTGTAGGTGTTCGTAAAATGCATTGAATGCAATGATACCTGCTAGACACTTAGCATTCTATTGTGAGCATTGTCGTGGGCGTAAAGAAGGTCGTAACAAGTACAATCATTGTTATGACGTCACCACTATCTAAATTAAACCAAGACACACAGACCTCACGTTATGACGGGCTCACTGCAATGCTACTGCAGGAAACAGGCTTGCGAGAAGATCAGTTAAGTACGCAAACAGATGTCCTCAGCGAGCATGGCACAGGTGAGTCGTATGCGGAGGTTATCTTGCCTGATGTTGTAGTGTACCCAGAAAGCACTGCAGACGTACAGCAAATTTTGCGGCTTGCTAACCATGAGGAAATTCCAGTGACGCCAGTGGCAACCAACTCGAGCCTCGAGGGTATTACCGTACCCCTCAAAGGTGGCATCTCTCTGGATATGACCCGCATGAATAAGCTCTTAGAGCTGCGCCCCAATGACCTCCTCGCTATCTGTGGACCAGGTTTGCCCTACCCAGATTTGAACGCACAAGCAGCTGAGCACGGACTCTTTTTTCCCATGGACCCAGGCGCGCCAGCATCCATTGCTGGCATGGTGTCTACCAATGCATCTGGCACAGCAGCAGTCAAATACGGCACAACGGCAGATTATGTGATGGCGCTCGAGGTGGTGCTAGCAAACGGTGAAGTGATTCGCACCGGCAACCGGGCGCGCAAGTCGTCGAGCGGCTACAACCTCACCAAACTTTTTTGCGGGGCTGAAGGCACACTAGGGGTTATCACCGAAATCACCTTAAAACTAGTTGGGTTGCCGCAGCACCTCATGGCGGCGCGGGTACCCTTTCCAGACATGGCGCACGCGACCCAGTTCGCAACCAGCATTATTCAGCACGCCGTGCCCATTGCTCGCTGCGAGGCGGTTGGTGCCAAGTCAATTGCAGCCGTAAACGCCTACTCGAGCACAGACTATCCAGAAGACATCACTATTTTTCTAGAGTTTTCTGGCGTGTCACAAGCAGCGCTAGACGCTGACCTCGAGCTGGTCCGTAAACTCGCCAACGCTCAGGGAGCTTTAAGTTTTGAAGCAAGTCACGATGCTGATGCTAGAGAGCGCTTGTGGGACGCCCGTCACAACGCCTACTACGCGCAAAAAGCTGCTAATCCTGGCAAGCGCGTGTTTGTCACCGATGTTGCTGTGCCGCTATCGAGCTTATCTGAGGTAGTCACCGACTCACTCGCCCGCTTTGAGGCTGCTGGTTTTCCTGCTTACTTGCTAGGACACGTCGGCGACGGCAACTTTCACTTGTCCATCTTTTACGATGATAATGATACAAGCCACGCAACCTTACAAGAGCTTGGCAAAGCCTTAATTGAGCACGCGCTCAGTGTGTGGGGAACCTGTACCGGGGAGCACGGCATCGGTGTGCGCAAGTTGCCTTATATGGCCCGTGAACATGGGGCGTCATTGGGGCTCATGCGGCAAATCAAAGACCAACTTGACCCCAAAGGTATTTTGAACCCGGGTAAAAAATTACCTGCAGTTGACTAGCACTATAGCTGGCACCATGTAGACTATTTTGGGTTACCATATCTTGTTTGGGTAATTCTTTTAAGCAGACAAGTACGTGTATGACATGCTCATATACTCTGTACAGACTTGTAACTAAGCTAAGCTGAGAGTGGTTAATTTAGTTTAACTACCTATACATTCACGCAAATAGGTTGGTATTGAGAATGCAAGTAACATCTGCTTTGCTCCGTGCGTCAACTATCCTAGAAGTGCTGCTTTGAGTAAGTCTATATCGCTTTATTAAGTCTATATTGCTTTATGTTGTAACGCTTTTCTGATCTCACCTCATGCTAACTTACCGACTTCTAAGCCACTGGCACACGATTCAAAATTTTGAGCCTGAGACAACACGGTGGCTCGAGAGTGCTGACTTTTTGTGGCAACACAAACATGTCTGGGGCATGCTCAGTGATGTCACTATTCAACAAATAGAAAGTAGTGCGAGTAGTGTAACGCAGTGGCTTGTTGCGCGTGGTGAGTTGCTCGAGCTGGCGCATGATGGTCTAAGGTTCAACATTACATCTGTTGGTGGACAACAGTTAACACAAGATATACCCACGGCGCATGAGCATACATCTAATGGCTTAATAAATAACTTGACAGGGCACTCACATACTCCAACACCACCACATGACGTAGGTGAATTATTTCAAAAAGATAGCCACATAGACAAGCTTAGTCCAGATAAGCTCATGAGACGTGCAAGTGCGCTGCAAGAAGCATTGCCAATACTGCTTATTGCTATAGGTACACAGCAAGTTGCTAAGCACCATTACAGTGCTGCTGTGGTGAAGCTCGAGCAAGCGCTTTCGCTCGCTGAACAACTGCAGCGTGACGACCTCGAGCGGGCTGTCAGGGTGCCTTTGTGCGTGTGTTGGTACGCTGCGGGTCGCTACGCAGATGTTATTGAGGGTGCCAAACGCGGTATTGTCTTGGCCCAACATGTGGGTGACGACCTTAGTGAAGCTCGCTTGCGCAATACGCAAGGGTTGGCTTACCGGGTTTTGGGGCAATACCGTCACGCGCTCGAGAGTTTTGTGTTGAGCCACCAGGTCTACAACCAGTTGTTGCATCTAGAACTAAGCCGCCCACTAAGTAATTTGGCATCTCTCTATGATTATTTAGGTCAAGTTGACCGTGCTCGGGTCTATTTTGAAAAAGCTCTTGCTCATGAACAACGTGAAGGCCTCTTAGACGATGCCATCATCACCATGGCACAACTGGGTGATAGCTACTTAATTAGCCAAGATAACGTGCGTGCCTGCAGCTATTATCAGCAAGCTTTGCGCGCACCAGCAGAGGCTACCAATCCGGTTATTACTGCATCGGTATATACAGCACTGGCAGTCATTGAGCTCGAGCAAGGTCACACGCATCAAGCTGAAAGCAGCCTAGCCCAAGCGCTGGCGTTACTCGAGCAGCACCCGCACGCACGTTATGAAGCGAGCGCCAGCGCTGCGTTAGGGAGGTTGTATTATCAGCAGGGCCAGCTTGAAGATGCACATAGCCAACTCGAGGATGCCCAAGCGCGGGCGCAGCAGATTGATGACAAACGCCTCATTGTCGAGATTCACGAAATTCTCGCAGATGTCTACGAACAGCAGGGGCAATTAGCTGAGGCCCTCGCCCAACACCGGCTATACGCACGTGGACGCGATGAGTTACTAGAGCAGAAACGACAACGTTACGTCACAGGCCTCATGCTCGAGTTTGACGTTAGTAGTGAACAACAGGCCCGTCAGCAAGCTGAACTTGCCCTCAGTGTCCAAACGGAATTGCTCGAGCGCATTACCGACGGCTTTTTGGCCATTGACCCTGGTGGCACCATCACGTATGTGAATCACATCATCGAAACTATGACTGGGCACGCCAAAGAAGCACTCATAGGTTCGCGCATCGGCGAGCATTTTCCGCAGCTCCCTGATTTTGTCCGCGAGGCCTATGACGATGCTACTGAACAGGGTGAGGTTGCCACCTTAGAATTTTTCTTTGAGCAGCATCAGCGTTGGTTTGACATGCGAGTGTATCCAAGTAGCGGTGGGACGACGGTGTACTTGCTCGATATTACCGATCGCAAATTGCAAGATGCTGCCCTTGAAGAAGTTCGTGACGCGCTCGAGCAAGCTTATACTGAGCGTGAAATTATTTTATTAAGCATTACCGACTGCTTTTATACCCTCGATTTTGAGGGGCGGCTCAGCTATGCAAATCCCAAGTTTTTTGAATACACGACAAACACTGACGCCTTGATGGGCAGTCATTATCGTGAGGTATTTGCAGGTAGCTGCGATCTGGAGATTTTGGGGGCCAAGTTTGAACTAGCCTTGAGCCAACCCCAAGCATTAACCTGTGAAATTGAAAGTGATGTTTATGGGCGCTGGCTCGAGGTGCGCATGTACCCAAGTCCGCAAGGGCTTGCTGTGTATTCGCTCTTTATTGATGAACGCAAAGCACTTGACAGTGAACGCGAGCAGCTCTTGCGTGACTTACACGACGCCCAAGCACAGACAGCCGCCAAGGTCACTCAGTTGGAGTATTTACACAATGAGCTCGAGGCCAAAAACAATGTGCTCGAGCAACTCAGTCAACAAGACGGCCTCACCAAACTCCTCAACCGCCGCACCCTAGACAGTTTGTTTATCCAAGAGCTAAGCCGCGCTAAGCGGCACCAAACACCCCTTTGTATTGCTTTGTGTGATATTGATAATTTTAAACAAGTCAACGACAAGTTGTCTCACGCTATTGGTGATGAAACCCTCAAGCGTATTGCCGAACTACTATCTCATAACACGAGAACCGAAGACATCGTAGCACGTTATGGTGGCGAAGAATTTGTGCTGGTGTTTCCCGAAACGCCTCTTACTGCCGCTGCTGAGGCCTGTGAAAAAATTCGTCTTCTAGTTGAAGCTGACGACTGGCACAACATTCATCCAGCGTTGGTCGTTACGCTAAGTATTGGGCTGGTAAGTTGTCAGCCTAGTTATGACCCAACAATGGACTCAGATCATGACTATGCAAATTACAGCGCCATGCTAAGTGCTGCAGACAAACAGATGTATCGTGCCAAGCACACAGGTAAAAACAAATTGTGTTATCTCACGTCAGAGGAAGACAACTTCTCAGACGACATGTAGGTCTGTCGAGCTTACATGCAGTGCTTGGCTAGGGTTAGGATGTGCTGATGCCTTCAACTAGGTTGAGGTACAGCCTTTCTATATAGAGGTGCTCTAGCAACTTCACATGCAAGCTATGCAAGTCAAAGTAAACCCGTTAACCCACCTAGAAAGTGTAGAAACAGCATCCGATTCCGATGGGAACGGTATAAAGCCCGCAGAGGTTTATAAAGTGGTTAATCGGAATCGGTATAATAGCAGTTATACGAGATGTTGTTACAGACTTAGCAATGCGTGATGTCGTGTTCTAGAAAGGGAGCTGGGGAGCATGGGGGAAGAGGAGATTCTAGCAGATAGAAGATGGGCTACATCACTAGCTAGCTGGTAATGAATTAACCTCAACTTAGCTGGCGGGGGATGTATCAGTTCATCGTGTGGTTGCTATAAGACTAAGCGTGAAGGAACGTCTTTTGGAATTGCTGAGTAGTATTCACGGTTGCATCAACAAAGTTTTGTGATGATGTCAAAAACTGATAGGAGTTATCCTCAGGCGATGTTGTTAGGGTCATGTTATTGTTAAATATATGACATTAAAAACAAAACATCAGCCTCATAGTATTATAAACGCATAAGTAAGTTGGTTCAGCGGGTTACGTAGTAGAGCGTGCCAGTCGTCACACCATAAGCTCGAGCAGGTTCGCGCACACTCACCAGAACATCAACTGTATTGCGAAAGCGTGGGTTCATAGTGTCGTAGACAATGGCGTCAAACCATTCCACGCCAGCCACCGGGCGGTCAAGTTCAATGCGAACTAAGGACCGACATGGGAAATACTGGAGTAAATCCCGGCTCACCGCAATCTGTACCCACGGGCCAATGTTGCGCCCACAGGCTGCTGTATGGGGATCATCATCTGTTTGGGCGCGCACAGCTTGGTAAAAACTAATGCGGCTAATGCTAAGTGCTTCAGGGCGTTTGGGTTGTCCATAAGGAAGTGCCATGGCCGACGGTAATGGACTTGAACGCACGCCTCTGGATAAAAACACGCTGCCGCCGCCTTGAATGGGCAGTTCAACGGTTTGCCGAACGCCACCATCCCCACTGCTTTGGGCAAGCATAAGTAGTGTTAGTACCCCTATAAAGACTGTGATGTTCTTGAAATGAATGCCATAGTCTTGTGTAGGTGCATCTTTTAAGCTGCGTATTTTGCTAGCAAGCCCTACAAACAGGCTCAGTATGTATCTCATCATTCTCTTAAGTCTAAGCCGCTCTTACAGACTTGGTGATTAAGTTTCCAGCATCTATAGCACGTTAAGTTTAAGTCACTACCATCATCATTTTGAATGGGTCGTTTGTAACGTCATACGTATGAGTTGAGGTGGTGGTCGACCAGGTAATACCTGCCGTAGGCAATGCAGATACATTTGAGTAAGAACACCTTAGTTGATGGTGTCGCCTCACGATTAATAGATTTGTCCGGTATCACTAGTGCAGTTTATGCAAAGTACATACAAGCAGCAACCATGAGCTTGAAAGTGTCTGACAGCGTTAATATCCAATGACACATTTGTTGTTGACAACTTTGTTCTATAAACTTGCACGTTAAACTAGCTTTGTGCTGCTCACCTCGCTCTCACAGCTTAATTACCGTAACTTGCAAACCAGCCACGTGCGCTTTGCAGAGGGTGTGACAGCAGTTGTAGGTGCCAACGCAGCGGGAAAGTCGAATGTGCTCGAGGCCATCTACCTGTCCTGCACAGGCGAATTACCCAGTTCAACCATCGCTGAAAGCATCGCGATTGGGCAGACCGGCGGCTCAGTCCAAGCCCATGTTGAGCACGCCGAGGGTAAAAGTCAAGTCCAAATTGGCTTGTCACCAGGGCACAAAGTGATTCGGCTAGACGGGCAAGTGGTGCGCGCGTTTGAGCTTGCTAAGGTGACCAGTGCGGTACTTATTACGCCAGAAGATGCCAATTTAGTCCACGGCTCGCCGTCGGGTCGGCGCGGCTATGTAGATAGTTTGTTGTCGCGCTTGTCGCCGCGCTATGCCGTGCTACTTAAAGAGTATGGGCGTGTACTAGAGCAACGCAACGCCTTACTTAAACATCAACCTACCAATGAAACGCTCGAGGTTTGGTCAAGCCGCTTTGTCGAGTTGGGTGATGAGATCAACGCACTTAGGCGGCGGGCGGTTGCACGTATTGGCAGTTTGGCAACAGCCCGCTATGCTGACATCGTCGGAGCCAATATTGTTAGTGCTGACATCGTTAGTGCTGACCTTGTTGATGTTGATTTAGACGGTGCTGACAGCACAAAACCCAATGATGTGAAAGCGGATGCCACCGACCCCAATAGCGTTGAGACTGATATTGAACGTGTTGTCAGTCGAGTTGACGTGCTGGTAAATGCAGGTGCATCGTCTCATTTACCTACAAAATCAGATGTGCGAGACACGCATACTATTCCTCAAGTAACTCAAGAAGATGCTCCTAACATTCTGCAAGCTACACATTCTGCAAATGGTCACAAATGCCTCAACGTTGAACTTGTAGGTGCGCCGGACTCACTGGCTGAGGCACTGGCTGAGAGTCATGCCAAAGAACGCGCCCGCGGTGTGACGGTGGTAGGCCCGCACCGGGACGACCTCGAGCTAACTCTAGCTGGGCACAGCGTGCAAGCCTACGGGTCACGTGGGGAAGCGCGTACAACTGCCCTTGCACTGCGCATTGCGGAATATGAACTCTTGCGCGAAAAACACGGCGAAGCACCCATTTTACTTCTCGATGACTTTAGCGCTGAACTTGACGCTAACCGCCGCGACTACCTCTTGCAACTTGCCTTGAGTACGCCGCAAGCGATTGTGAGTGGCACTGAAGCGCCGCCGCACTATCAACATCAGCTGAAGATTACTGCCGGAAACATTTGCGATGCCGGAGAGAATCGTGGCTAGGACCTTCCAACCTGCGTCTAAAGCTCTCGCTGAACTGTTTGCACGGGCGGGTATGAAACGCCGTCTTAAACGGGCTGAGGCTGTGCTGTTGTGGCCGCAGGTCGTGGGCAGCGTGGCGCGGTTTAGTACCGCCAAGCGCTTACAAGAGGGCGTGCTGATTGTCGAAGTGCAAGACAGCGAAACGGCCATGCACCTCACCCACCAACGGCACCGGTTTATTGATGCCTACCACACCCGCTTTGGGGTGTCTGAACTGAAAGACATTCGCTTTAGGGTGGGGCGGCCGTCACCAGCGGCTTCAGTCGCAGCAGCAACACCCTCACCTGAAGACTTGCCAGCGCCAGACCCAAAGGCTTTAGCTGAACTTGCTAAAAATATCAACACCTTGGACCTGCCCGAAGCACTGGCAACCTCGGCGTTACAAGCTGCCAAAGCCATGTTGCGCTTGCAAGCGGCTCGGCGTGCACAGGGGCAGCCAAGTTGCCCTACCTGCGGTACTATCATTGAGCTGAGAGCTGAGTCTAAAGGTACATCTACGGGCGAAAACCCACCAAAACTATGCCGCACCTGTACGCGTTACAGCACGCTCATAAGTGTGCAGCGGGCAAGTCAGATGCTGGCAGTCAACCCCGACCAGCACACGCCCAATTTAAGTGAAGATGAACGCGCTGTGGCAGTTTACATGGCGATGCATCATTTAGAAGCACGCATTGATGAACTGTTGCCGTTTGTGCTGGCAGAACCGCAGCACAAAGTTGTGCTCGAGGCAGCTGTGCGCTGCTACCTAGCCCACCGCTTGCACAAACCCCTGAGTAGGGTCACTGAGGATGATTTTAGGCTGCTCGAGCCGCAGTTGCAGCGTTTGTTAGGATTGCTGTAGAAGTGGTTGGTGATTTATGGCTCAGCAATATAAGCAGGGAAAAAGTCATTTCTACCAGCGCTAAAAAGCCAGCGATTGTAAAGCCAGCTATTACGACGGCGTCCATCTAGTGAAGATTCTAAATTGTCGTAGTAGACAATAATAAGGCTGACGTAAAGATTATCTTGCTCGATAACTTGTGATTCAAATCGTAATTCTTCAAACACCTCGTACTCGCTGATAACATTGTTATACAGCTCGAGCCGCTTTATCGCTTCTTCAGCAGCAGCTTCAGCAGCTTGTTGAGTTCTATAAAGCAGCGCCCAAGCATGGCGGCATTCGCCATCAAGGTCAATGTAGTCAGCAAACAACGAAAGGTCATAAGGTGGCAAGACGCATAAATTTGTTTCGTCTACTCTATAGCTCAAGCTTGACTCATATGTGAAATCAATAGTTACTTCATTCGGACCCAAAAACCTGGCTTGCATAATTTCACCTAGTGTACTTGCTGCATAAACGAGTGCACGAAAATCTGGTGCTTCTGCTAGAGAAGTGCGGGTTTTTTGTCCTGCTCTAATGCTCTGTGTTATTGCAGTTGTATCTTTGCTATCTATAATAATGTCAGGAAAAAGAGCAACTCTCACTGATTCGATTCTAGAGCTTACAAAGGGATTAGCTAAGGCGTTGCTATTATCATCCTCATGAATTTGCCATACTGGAACATTGTCAATTAGATCTTCTTTAAAATTACGACTCATAAGTACTTTAGAAATATTTGCTGTGTCAGCATCAGTTTTGAATATAGTAAATGCGTATGGATAATATCCTGCGTGTAAGCCTGCTTCAATTTCAAAAAATGAAAATCCAACTGTACCTGGCATTCCTTCGTAAAGTTCATCCATTGGAGCTTGGAAGAAAGCATAGGGTAATATCCGCTCAAATCGATAATTTATAAAACGGATATCAGTGGCTTCGGCATCTTCTTGAGAACGTACAACAGCAGAAGTATAAGGGAGTGCGCCTTGTTCGCTGATATGCCATAAGTGGTTATATGAGATATTAGCGTAGTTCTCTCTAACTTCAGCTATATCTGGTACGTAAGAAAGTAGCTCGGGTAACAAAGGATCTGTATCTGCTCGAGCTTGCTTGAAATAAGGATTATCGTCCGCAGAATAAAAAGCAAGTGCTACAACATTCACGCCATCAGTAGCTTGAAAATCGAGCCTTTCGGTTAGAGCAAAAATTTCGATTTCTCGACGTACTTCCTCACTTTGTGTATAGCCTTGCCAATGCTCATCGGTTACGCGTGTTGCTCTCAGTAAGGCACGTTCAGTCGAATTAAAATCACTAACATAGCCAGTCATAGTGTTGTTATCTATTTCTTCAATAAAAAGTTCAGTAATGGTTATGCCATTGCGAGCAACATAATGCCCAACAATCGACTGAGCCTGCCCAACACTTGCAACACTAACTATCAAACAAGTGACCACGCACAATCCTGCAACCAACCGCATTCTTTGAAATATTGGCATGTCTCATCATATACGTTCAGACGGCGTGTCAGGCAGGGTGCAAGTGATAGACTCAAATAAGAATACGCGAGCTAGAACGTATGCGTTTAGCCGCCAAATTAAACGCATAACACCTTGAAAACCTAAAACAACCTCCTAAGGAGTTCACGATGAGTCAATCACAGAGCGGTCCAGTCATGATGGTGATTTTAGATGGCTTTGGCCTCACCGACCCCGGCCCCGGTAATGCTGTCGCCCAAGCTAACACCCCTAACTTTGATAACTACTGGAACAATTACCCCCACACCACCTTGCAAGCCTCAGGTGAAGCCGTAGGCCTGCCAGAGGGGCAAATGGGCAACTCTGAAGTAGGACATATGAACATTGGCGCAGGGCGTATTGTCATGCAGAGTCTTAGCTATCTAGGGCACATGATTAAAGACGGCGCTTTTTTTGAGAACGCTGTCCTGAATGAAACCTATGACGGCGTTCAAGAAGGTAACGCGTTGCATCTACTAGGTCTGGTAAGTGATGGCGGCGTCCATAGTGAGCTGGGCCATTTGGTGGCGCTGCTCGAGCTAGCCAAACGCAAAAACGTTGCGCCTGTCTACGTGCATGTGTTTACGGACGGCCGCGATACTGCGCCGGATAGCGGGCTGGGCTTTGTGCAGGAGTTAGAGGCTGAAATTGAGCGGCTCGAGCACAACATTCAGATTGCTAGCGTTTCCGGTCGTTACTACGCGATGGACCGCGACAAGCGTTGGGAGCGGGTTAAACGCGCCTATGATGCCGTCGTCTGCCAGCAAGCGGAACACCACGCAAGCAGCGCTAGTGCTGCGGTGCAAGCCGCCTATGACCGTGACGAAACCGATGAGTTTATTTTGTCAACAGTTATGGTAGATGAAACAGGTAAGCCAGTAGCAACTATGCAAGATGGCGATGCGGCATTCTTCTTTAACTTCCGCGCTGACCGCGTCCGGCAAATTATGAGTGCGCTTTTGGCTGGTGATGATTGGGATAACTTTGACCGCTGCGCGGCCCCAAGCCTTAACCTTGCCTCCATGATGCAATACGACGAAACTTTTGATGCGCCTTTTGCGTTTGCCCTGCCTGAAGTAACCAAGTGCCTAGCTGAGGTGGTGAGCGCGTCTGGAAAACAGCAGTTTCATACCGCTGAGACAGAAAAATATCCTCATGTCACCTACTTTTTTAACGCTAAACAAGAAACGCCATTTGAAGGTGAAACTCGCAACTTGGTGTCATCACCTAAAGTAGCAACCTACGATTTACAACCACAGATGAGCGCACCTGAATTAACCGAGCAAACTCTCAAGCGTATTAAAACAGAAGATGATGATTTTATCCTCATCAACTTTGCGAATCCGGACATGGTGGGACACACGGGCGTGCTCGAGGCAGCTATTGCAGCCTGCGAAGCAGCCGATACAGGCCTCGGCCAACTCGTTGAGGCAGTTCAAGCTAAAAACGGCAAGGTCATCATCATTGCCGATCACGGTAACGCTGAAATGATGCTCACCGAAGACGGCAACCCGCACACAGCGCACACGACTAACTTAGTGCCATGTGTGCTCGTTGGCGACGGACTAGATAGCGTTAACTTGCATGAAGGCATTTTAGGAGATGTGGCACCGACGGTGCTCGAGCTACTTGGGCTCAGCCAACC
>JBCCBI010000100.1:0-14520 GCA_039034155.1 Deinococcota bacterium
CAAAGACCTCGCGCTCGATGGAGTCAGAGCCATCTTCTGCTTCCCATTTGATGGTCATCTTGCCTTTTATGTCGGGAACCTCCTTAGATGGGGTAGATGGGGTATTGGTACGGCTCGAGCACACTCAAACCACAGATACACTCAACTGGCAGGTTCTCACCAGAACCAGCCTCCCCTACCCTGACGACCTACAAGCTGCTCTTAATCACGCCCTACGCACCAACAACATTACCCTAACTGACCTCAGCCAAGTTAATGCCCAAGTTGGCAACTACTACAGCCAACTTGTCAAGTATGTGCAAGCAGAACATCAGGTTGATGCCGTCTGCGTATCTGGACAAACGCTTTACCATGTGCCCGTTATTGATGAAACTCTCGGCTGGCACACGCCAAGCACCTTGCAACTCGGCGAACCTAGCCGTGTAAGCGAGGCTTGTAATGTTGTGACTATTGGCAACATTCGGCAGACGGATATGGCTGCTGGCGGTCAAGGTGCGCCGCTGGTCAGTTTTGCAGACGCACTGCTGTATGGTCACAATACTGAGCGAAGGTCCGTCCATAATCTAGGCGGTATTTCCAACCTAACCTATTTGCCAGCAGGTACAGATGAGGGCGTGTTTGCATTTGATACGGGGCCTGCTAATTGTTTGATGGATGATGCTATGCAGCAGGTCACAGAGCATATGTTTGATGATGGTGGGCAGTTTGCAGCTACGGGCGCGGTTGATGAAGCTGTGCTCGAGCAGTGGATGAAGCATCTCTACTTTGCCCAAAAACCACCCAAAACTACCGGGCGTGAGGTGTTTGCACTCGAGCTTTTCATAGGTCAACTAGATAAACCCCTAGCCCCTACCGACCTCGTTGCCACCTTAACCGCCCTGAGTGCCCGAAGCATCGTTCAAGCGTATGACGAGTTTGTCTTACCCCACGGCCTTGACCGCGTGCTGGTTGCGGGCGGCGGCGCTTACAACCTCACACTCATGCAGCAGCTTAGGGAGCATCTACCTGTTCCAGTGCAAACCTTTGACGAACTTGGCTGGCACGCCAAAGACCGTGAAGCGCTGGCATTTGCGGTGCTTGGTTACTATGCGTTGTTGGGTAAGCCCAATATCTTGCCAGAGGCAACGGGGGCAGCTTATCCGGTGGTTGCGGGTAGCTTGTATCTACCCTCGAGCCAAGCTTGACAACCTCTTTAATATTGACTTACTGGCCTACACTAAAATACAAGTAAACGCCCTTATCACACACTCATAGGTCTATATAAAAACACGATTCCCAAGATGATACGGCGTGGTTTTAAACTTGATGCTAATAGCGTTTTACGACTGAGACACACTAACTATCTCATCTACCACTAATACACGTAAACTTACTTGAGTTTGATTGACAGTGCAGGTACAGCTCATCAGTTTGGAATCTTAAGTTTTTGTGCAAAGTGGCCTAGTTAGTGTAAGCTTCATCGCGTTCATATTGGTCTACTTGTGGTCTTGCACAGCCGTCCAAAGCATTATATGCTGACCTTGTTTGCAACATTATTATTGGTGTTTGAGTCTTATCTCAATAACCTTGTAAACGGTGTGCTTGGAGCCGCTTCTTATAACAATGTTCCAACACAAACACCAGTTCACCTTTAAGGAGAGGTTTATGTCCCCACTTGCCCAACGTGTACGCCATATACTGATTGCGTCACTTTTGTTGACGGCTAACATCAGCTTGAGCCAAGTTAGCACCGTGCCCGATTACAGCGGTATTGGCGTGGTGCCCGGCAGCCCCGGCGGTACGATGACACTCGCACTCGACGACGCGCCCCCACGCTTTTTTTACTATGGTGAAATTAGTAGTATTTCCCAGCGCATCACCCAGCAGACGTTTGATAGCTTGGTAGAATTTAACTTAGAAACCTACGCGCTCGAGCCTTCCCTCGCCTCCTCTTGGGACATTTCTGAAGACGGCACGGTCTACACCTTCAACCTGCGCGAAGGCGTGACCTGGCACGACGGCACACCGTTTACAGCAGATGATGTCATATTCACCTACGAGCAGATCATCACCAATCCCGAAGCACGCGCTGGCGATGCTGCCCAGTTCACGTTTAATATTGACGGCGAAGAACAGTCGGTTGTGTTTGAAAAACTTGACGACCTCACCGTACAAATGACGCTCCCAACGGCATCCGCCGCGTTTTTATTGCAACAGCGATTTTTCATTATGCCTAAGCACAAGTTGCTCGAGTTCAGCATGGAAGGTGGCGCAGACGCGGCTCAAATTAACGAAGCGTGGCCAACCGATGTTGATCCCAGTGAGGTTGTTGGCACCGGTCCCTACATGCTCAGCGAGTACGTGCCAGGGCAAGTTGTCCGCCTCAGCAAAAACCCTAATTACTGGAAGGTTGATAGCGAAGGCACACAACTGCCGTATATTGACGGGCTCGAGTTCCTTATTGTTCGCGGTACCGAAGCCCAAGTAGCCCAGTTCCAAGCAGGTAACCTTGACCAGCTCAATATTTCTGGCGCGCAGTTCCCTGACTTTAAGTCGCAAGAGGTTGCTGGTGCTGACTTCCGCGTGATTCAAAGTAATGCCTTGTTTGGCTCACCGCCTCACTTGGCGCTCAACTTTAGCGCCGCTGATCCTGACCTAGCGGATCTTTTTTCAGATGTTGCCTTCCGCCGGGCCGTCGAGTTTGCTGTTGACCGCACACGGGTCATTGAAGACGTTTACAACGGCCTCGCCCAAATTCCGGGCACACCTACTGCTCCGGTAGATGGCACCTTCTACAACGACACCACAGCGCTTATGAACATGTTTGACCTTGAAGCTGCTGCCAATGCCCTCGACGCACTTGGTCTCACCGATAGTGATGGCAACGGCGTTCGTAACATGGTTGCTGGTGACGATATTGCGTTTACACTTACCTATAATGCAGACTCGAGCACCTTCACTGACATTGCCACTATTTTGCAAAATGACCTCGGTCAAGTGGGTCTGCAAGTTGACCTCAACGGTATTCAGGGCAGCACTCTGTTTGGTACAGCACTCAGTGGCGACTTTGAGGCCCTCCTCATTGCCTTTGGTAACCAACCCGACCCTGAACTTCGCAAACCCATCTGGCAACCCGGCGGCTCCCTCTACTACTGGCACACCGCCAGCCAACCGGCTGAACCCGGCGAACCCATTAACTTTGACGTGCTAGCTGATTGGGAAATGCGCCTCTACGAGATTTTTGACCAAGGCTCAATTCTAAGCGATCAAGCTGAGCGAGTGGCACTTTATCAAGAGTGGCAAGTCATCAACGCGGAAAACGTCCCCGTGATTATGATTGCCAAGCCTGCCAACGTCGCTGCAGCACGCAACACAGTCGAAAACTTCATCTACAGCCTCGGTGTGATTCCCGGCTACAACCCTGTGCCGCTTTACTTTATTGCTGAGTAACACACCTTAGTTAGCGTCATTAAGAACAGGGGCTTCATGCTCCTGTTTTTTATTAGATTTGCGTTGTGTTTGAGAGATCATCGCCAACAATTTTGGCTTATGATAAAAGCATCATTGATAATACTCAGCGCAGACAAACCTCGCCCTAGACCTCTTAAATAGGTGGCCTAGCAGCGATCTCAAATAAGTACAGTTGCTTTATGTGATGCAATGACATCAGCGTCCATCAGATTGATGTCTTCAAATTATGTAATGTGCTTTTGTTGAGTACGTGTAACCTCATCTTTTCCCCGAAAGCAGGGTCGTATGATGATTTTTTGGCAACACCAACCGCGGATGATGTCATGAGCGGCAGCTCACTCATCGTCTATATCATCCGGCGCATTTTGCTAATGATTCCAACGCTGGTGATTGTCTCCGCGTTGTGTTTTGTGGTGATTCAATTACAACCGGGCAGTTTTACAGATAGATACTTAGAAGACCCGCGTATGAGCCCGGAAACTGTGGCGCGGCTCGAGCAACAACTGGGACTCGACCAACCTGCTTGGGAGCAGTACAGCCGTTGGCTTTGGGGCATTGTCCGCCGGGGTGACTTTGGCTTTTCGTTTTTTGCCAACCGCCCCGTGAGTGGGCTTATTGGCGAGCAGCTTATGTGGACCATCATTATTTCAGCCCTCACCATGGTCACGTCGTGGTTACTAGCTATTCCGCTGGGCATCATCACTGCGGTTAAACGCAACGGCTTTACAGATGCTGTGGCGAGCATCCTCGGTTACATCGGACTGGCTGTGCCCAACTTTTTGGTGGCGCTCTTGCTTGTGGCACTTGTGCTGGCACTCGGCGGGCGGCAAGTGGGCGGCTTGTTTAGCCCCGAGTACATTGGTGAACCGTGGACATGGGGCAAGTTTTTAAGCTTTTTAAATCACATGTGGATTCCTATTTTAGCCATCGGCACGTCAGGCGTGGCGACTATCATGAGGCAAATGCGCGCCAACTTGCTCGACGTGCTGTATGCCGACTATGTGCGCACTGCGAGGGCGAAGGGCCTGCGCGAACGCATTGTCATCAACAGGCACGCCGTGCGCAACGCCATCAACCCGCTTATTTCCATTGCTGGGCTTAGTTTGCCAGAACTTATTAACGGCACTATTATTGTGTCCATTGTGCTCAATTTACCCGCAATTGGCAGGCTTTTGTACGATTCACTCTTAGCGCAAGACCAATATGTGGCGATGACCTTACTTTTACTCACCAGTTTGATGTTGATGGTGGGTAACTTACTGGCAGATGTCACCCTTGCCTGGGTTGATCCGAGGATTCGTTATGGCTGACCAACTTGATGCCAATAAAACAAATACGCGTGCGCCTGCAACTAATTCAATAGATGATGAAACGCACACGCTGGCCCTTGTTACCAGAAGCCCACTGCAACTTGCGTGGCGACGCTTTCAGCGCTCGAGCCTCGGCATGACTGGAGCCGTCATCCTCGTATTTTTATATTTGATGGCGATACTCGCGCCGTTCCTCGCACCCTACAACATCACCACCCAACACAGCCGTTTTGTTCATCATCCGCCACAACCTATTCGCGTCCTGCACGAAGGCAGATTGTCGCGTCCGTTTGTCTACCCCATGACTCAAGAACGCGATCCCGTTACCTTTCAGCGCATCTACGTCGCAGACACAACCTCACCTGAATCCTTGCGCTGGTTTGTGCGCGGCGAACCTTATAACGTGCTAGGACTCACCTCCACGTGGCACTTATTTGGCGTTGAAAACGGCTTTGTGTTCCCACTCGGCACCGACCGCTTCGGGCGCGACCTGCTCAGCCGCACGTTGGTAGGCTCGCAGGTGTCACTGTCAGTAGGCTTTATAGGTATCCTCATCTCGTTTAGCATTGGTATTTTTATTGGCGGCGTGAGCGGCTACTATGGTGGACTTGTTGACACTCTGCTTCAGCGCCTCATCGAAGTGATGTTGTCGTTTCCACGCTTGCCTATTCTGCTGGCACTGGCAAGCATCATCCCAGCGCGTTGGCCGTCTACGTGGGTGTACATTGCTATTGTGGCGGTGTTGTCGATTATTGGTTGGGCAAGTATTGCCAGAGTGGTGCGCGGGCAGGTACTTGCTGCTCGAGAGGTTGACTACGTACAAGCTGCTCGGGCGATGGGACTGCGCAACACCCGCATCATTTTGCGGCATATTTTGCCCAACTTAACCTCGTATCTACTAGTGGCAGCAAGTATTGCGCTCCCCGGCTATATTTTGGGCGAAAGCGCGCTGTCCTTTTTAGGTTTAGGCATTAAAGAACCCATGACCTCGTGGGGGCTTTTGCTGAAAGACGCACAAAGTTTTGAAGCATTACGGCTTTACCCGTGGTTACTGTCGCCGGGGGTGCTCATTGTGATTTCGGTGTTAGCGTTTAACTTTGTGGGGGATGCGCTTAGGGATGCTGCGGACGTGCAAACGCGCTAAGGTGATACTGTTGTTGCAAGATAAAAGTAACGCGAGTAAAAGAAAAGCATCTCAACATTGATGCTACCTTTTGACTCGCGTGTGTTAACAGGCTAATATTTAGCGAACAGACTTATTCCACTTGAACAAGCTTGCCGCGGATATCTCCGAAGTAGGTTTGTCCAGCGGTGTGCAGGTTGAAATACAACTCGCCTTCTCGAGCAATTGTCTCCATGCCACCAATTGTCGTCACCTTGTCATTGGGAATGCTCGGCACGATAGGGCAACCTGCCGTAAACGCGCCAATAAGCCCCTCGCTATTATCCAGCACTGCTTCAATGTCTTCGTTGGTGATTTCCATGCTAAACACGCCATCTGCCCAAAATTCGCGTACATCGCCCATCTGCCCAAAATCGACAATAATGGGTCCCAACTGCCCGGGACGTCCGCAGTGAATGTGAAACATCACGATATTGTCTAGGTCAACATTTTCAACAGCAAGATGAACATAGGCTTTGCTGAGGTCGTTAGTAAATGACAACACCCCATGCCCACGCGAGGTGCGTTCGTTACGAGGTACAGATGGAGCAGTTGAACGAAACACAGCCGGAATGAATCTAGGGGTGTCTTCTTCCTCACCACCTTGTTGATGTGGGCTGAGAAACGCTTCAAAAACACTGCCGATGTCTTGTCCTCGAGCAGGGTTTAATTCAAGCGGACTTGGCATTTCACTTTCACTTTTCGGATTGACCACCTCAGACATGTGACCATCGTCCGCAAATGCAAGTGCTGTTACTAGTAGCAACACCCCAACAACAGACATCCTTCGTATACGCATAACCTTCCCCCTTTGTGTTTTAGAGTACAAACATAACATGTTGAGGTGAGGTTTACACGTCCCTCAAAGCAGCAACCCAACATAGCAATAAGCTGATTGCTACCGTACAAGCACCTTTAGATGGAAATGTTCATCCGATTGTGTACAGTTACGATTGTGTACAGTTATTGGCAATACTTTTCAATCAGCGCTTCTCGAACTTGCTTAGACTTGTCTGTATTGGCTACAAATCCAAAAATCCAGCCTAGAATTGAAAGAGGGCCTATCAAACGAGTATCTGACATCGTCATGATGATTGCGGTATGGCGGAAATTTTTTGGATTGCTGCCTTTATCAACTAAGCCATCACGTGCTAACCCATACAATATTGGTAGGAACTTCTCAAATCCCTCATGCCCCGGTGTAACAGTTGTCCGAAACGTAGTCGGTTGATCCGATTCCGAATAAAATCTATGGTGCACGCCCTTTTTTGCGGTTATTTTTTCGCCAGCAGTTAGCTTGATTTTTTGCTTCCCAGCTTGCACCATCAACTCACCTTGCAAAACCTCAAACGTCTCATCAAAGGTTTTATGGTAATGCAAAGGTGTGCCGCCACCAGGAAACAATACAGCGTCAAGTATAGTTTTCTCACTATTGTTTTCACTTGCCATTTCTATAAACGTAACTTCATCACGATTTACAGGGTTTTTAAAGGTTTTTCCTTTTAAGTCACTCATTTCAACATCCTATTTACTAATTTTGATTTGCGGCAAACATTACCAAGAGATTTAGTAGGCATGCGTTTGCATACATCGTAAGATCTTACACTACAACTGCAACCTCTGTTACATCTTAATGAGGTTAGTTCAGCTCCCTCACCTAGAAAGGTACTTCATGCAAGCGTTTCAACACATGATGATTGACATTCAAGCGCACGAACTTAGTGCAGATGAGCGCGCGTTTTTGCGTGAGTATCAACCTAAAGGCATCTGTTTGTTTCGGCGTAACATCACTAGCAACGATCAATGCACCGCGCTAACGGCCGAACTGCGCGACCTTTGTGGACCTGATGTCATCATTGCCACCGACCAAGAGGGCGGTAGCGTGGTGCGGGCACTCAATGTGTTATACAGCCCTGGTAACATGGCGCTAGGTGCCGTGGATGATGTCAGCGTCACCCAAGATGTTGCAGCAATTACAGCTGGAGGCTTGCGACAACTTGGCATCAACGTGAACTTGGCTCCCGTGGCAGATGTTAATAACAATCCTGCGAACCCAGTTATCTCAGATCGCTCATTTGGGAGTCGCAGTGCAGACGTAAGCCGTCACGTGGCTGCGTTTGTGAGAGGTATGCAAGGCGAAGGTGTGGCAGCTACCCTCAAACACTTTCCGGGGCATGGGGATACAGCGACCGACTCACACCATGATTTGCCTAGGCTGGAACGCAGCTTGGCAGAGCTCGAGGCTACCGAGCTACCCCCGTTCAAAGCAGGTATTGCTGCTGGCGCTGCGTGCGTACTCAGTTTTCACGGGATACTTCCAGCCCTTGACCCGGACATGCCGGCGACGCTTTCCAAAGCAGCCATGACCGACTTACTGCGCGACCAGCTAGGCTTTAACGGCGTGAGTATTTCGGATGCGCTCGAGATGGCCGCTATCAAACGCCGCTACCCCGCCGCCGAAGCTGCCAGCCTCGCCCTACAAGCAGGTATCGATATGCCAGAAAGTAACGCCCACGCGACATCTGGGGCAAACAGTGTCAAGCAGCACTTAGCAACACTCACAGGCGTTCAGCAAGCTGAGCAGGAAGGGCGCTTTGACCCAGATATGTTAGCTGCCTCTGCCAAGCGACTCAGTCACTTAGCAACAACTTATCCAGCCAAGCCCGAACCTGTTACCCGCCCAGTTGAGGACGTTATTTTGATTGCTAGGGCTGCCCACGACGCCGTAACCATCACAGGTAATTTACCTCAACTTGCTATAAAACAACCCCTTGTTCTTGTAGCGGCTGACCATCAGGTTGGTGGCAGCGCCAGCGATGTGATTGAAACACCTGCTAGAGCACTTATGCACGATCTAGTCGCACGTGGGTTTACGGTGCACCCCCTCTGGTATCAGCCAGATGAGACAGCGAGCCAAGAATCCGTTTTAACGTCTTTAGCAGCACAAACGGATGCAAGTATTCTTTTTATCTCCGCATCACGGGTGCGCTTAAACACGTCTGAGGTGCGTCTAGCCCAACAGATTGCGGAACGCACTCAGCAAACTGAGCAAGCCGCACTCCACGTGGCACTTTGGAATCCGTATAGCACGTTAGACATTGCCTTACCCGCCATTATTAGCTTTGGGTTTAACGAGGCTGCGCTCGAGCACGTAGTTGACATTCTGCAAGGTGCACCAGCACGGGGTAAATTGCCAATTGTGCTATAGATGAAACATCAAATACATTCAAAGGCAACTGATCCTACTGAGTCGGACTGTGCCAAGCTTGCATAATAAATCATGACACGCATAAAAACTCACTGGTTTATTTTGGTTGTAGGGTTGCTTATCGGTCTTTTGGGGAGCGTAAGCGCGCAACCACAGGACATTGAAAGCGTGCAAGCTGAGTTTCCGCAACCGTCGCTCGAGCTTTCCCCTGAAGACGTCGTACGCATTCAAGTTGGCGCATTAGGTAGTAACGACGACCCTTATCCAGATGCCGGCATCGCCATTACCTTTAACTTTGCTTCGCCGCAGAATAAATTAATGACAGGGCCGCTCGAGCGCTTTGTACTCCTCGTTAAAAATCCGCTTTATGCTGACATGATTAACCATGTTGAAGCTGAATACGGTCCGGTTGAAGTTAATGGCGACCAAGCCCGGCTAGATGTCATCCTCACCACAGCTGATGGTCGCCGCACAGGTTTTGGGTTTATCTTGTCCAAGCAGTCAACCGGCGAGTTTGCAGGCATGTGGATGACCGACGGTGTAGGCCGCTTTGACGTTGACGGTGGTACAGATACTATCTAAAATTAGTCTCTAATTCAGTTTTAGTCTCTAATTCAGTTAAGGTCAGTTGCAACTGATAGCAACAATGCGGACTTAAGCGTCAGGTTGGCTCTCACCTGCGTCGTAGTAAATCATCCGTCCACAATTAGGGCACTTGAGAGGCTTGCCACTTTGCCCTTTCATCGCTTTTTGGACAATATGAGTTGGCAAACGGGCGCTGCAACCACCGCAGGTTTGTCCTGATGTGATCGGAACTATCGCCACACCCCGTTTGGCCCCCCGAATTTGATCGTATTGCCGCAATAAGGATGGCTTCACATCACTAGCTAGCGTATTGCGTTCGCCAGAAATACCTGCTTGTTTGTCAACCAGTGCCTGAATGCGAGCTTGTTCTTGTTGTTCTAGCTCAACAAGTTCCGGCGCAAGCTCGGCCACTTCTTCTTTGAGTGCGTTGACGTTTTGCTCGAGTACCTCTAAACGTTCCATAAGCGGCAGGGTATCTTCTTCAAGTTCCTGTAAGCGGGTCGTAAATTGCAACTCTTGGTTTTGATACTGGCTAGCTTCTTTGCTGCTGCTAGCTTCAAAGGCTGCTTTGGCAGCGGCATCTTTTAGGCCACCCAGATTGGCCAGTTCCAGCTCGTTATCGCGCACATTGCTGTGTACAGCGGCGTGTCTTTCACTGACCCGCGCAAGTTGTTGCTCGAGCTCGTGGTGCTTCTGGCGAGCCTCGTTAAGAGCTTCTGGGGTATTCCCTTTTTCGTCTTCCAACACGTCAATATCAAGATCAAACGTTTGCAAGCGGCGTAGCAAGTCGAGCATGTGTCCTCCTACGAGCAGGCGCATGGTCGTTCATCAGCTGGTGCCCGTGGTTGCGTTCTCAGTCTTATTAGATGTTGTTTAAATTTCGTCTAGACCATAAAAAACCGCCCTCGGCGTCTGCCTTAAGCGGTTGAAAAACTACGAAAACAGCGTGTTAAAAAATGCACCTACGTTGCTGACAAACGTCATGCATATCATGATACGAGTCTAACATGAAGTGCCCCGTGGATTTCTAGGGGTCATTGAGGACTAATCTCAATTGAGGCTCACCTCCCAGACAAGTTGTGCTGTCTAGGAAGGTAATCTCGATGGTTGAGTTAATCTCTACTTGATGGCACTAGCTGTGCGCGGGGCTGCAGTGCTCGAGCATCTCCTCTAGCCTAGCCACCTTCACCCGTGGGCGGCCCGCTTGCTGGCCGCGTTCGGTTTCGAGTTTGTCAAGTGCTAGCCAATCGTCAAAGGTGACAACTTGCACCTGCCGTGCTGCCAGTAATCTGTCAATGGCATCAGGTTGGGCAGCATCATCTGACACAGTAGGCAAGCCGGACACGTCTGCCAGCAATTGATTAACGGTCTCTGTGGAGTCTGCTTTGTTAGTACCAATCACCCCGGTGGGTCCACGTTTAATCCAACCCGAAACATACTCGCCAGCTAGCGGCGCACCGCCAGCCTCAGCTAACACGCGCCCTTTATCGTTGGGAATGACTGCCCGCCGCGCGTCAAACGGCACACCAGCTAAAGGTACACCCCGGTAGCCTACCGAGCGCAGCACAAGGCCTGCACTTAAAACCTCAGTTTCACCCGTACCCACCGCAGCCATGTAGTCACCCTGTTGCTCGAGGCGGTTGCGTTCCAGAACGAGGCTATTCACTCGAGCCTCTCCCAACACTTCTTTGGGCGACACCAAAAACCGCAAATGTACACGGCGCGGTTTACCTTCTTGAGGTTTTGCTGCAAACTCTCGTAAAATCTCTACATTTTTCTTGAGCGTGGGGGTTTGCTCGAGGCTTGCTTCACTTGCCTCATCTAGCTCTAAATCTGCTGGGTCTACTACGATATCCGCATTGGCAAGCTCACCTAGTTCACGTAGTTCTTTAGTGGTGAACTTAGCTTGCGCCGGACCGCGCCGACCCAACATGACAATGTCGGTGACACTGCTCTCAGCAAGTGCCTCGAGCGCGTGATCGGCAATATCTGTAGTTTGAAGTTCATCAACAGATTTGGCTAAAATACGCGTCACATCCACGGCCACGTTACCCATGCCAATGACAGCAACACAGGGCTGCGCTAAGTGCTCACGCATATCCAAATGAGCATTATCCGGATGGGCGTTGTACCACGCCACAAAGGTTGTTGCTGACAAACTGCCGGTTAAATCTTCACCCGGAATGTTCAAGTTGCGGTCAGATGGCGCGCCCACTGTATAGATGATGGCGTCATAATGCGCTTTGAGGTCATCGCGGTGAATGTCCTGACCAAACCGTACATGACCCAAAAAGCGCACTTGGTCGTTTTTACACACGCGCTCGTAAAGCTTAGTCACCGACTTAATTTTTTGATGGTCGGGAGCCACACCGTAGCGCACCAAGCCGTAAGGCGTGGGCAAGCGGTCAAACATGTCGATGCTTACGTTGTTCGGGAAGGTTTCTGCGTTTTTAAGAAGTGCTTCAGCAGCGTAAAAGCCGGACGGACCAGCCCCCACAACTGCCACACGAAACGGGCGTTGCAAGTTCATAAGCAGCGTTATACCACTTACCGGGCAAAGCAGAGTAGTGCGCTTGGGTATTTTCTAAACGTAATGATATGAACCTCTCAGATGAAATTGCACAGAGCTATAGAAAATGGGATAATTACCATATGTTTATGTACACTTGCATAAATAGACCAAAATGCTGGCGGGCATTGATATGGACCTATCCTGTACTAACGACTACATCCTTTTTGTGGTTAGTTCTACTCTCCCACCGTGGAGAAGGATTTGAGTATTGGTGGGGAGCCTCCCTCATCGTTGGGGCCATCATCTTGTGTATCCAGCTAGTCCTCTGGGTTTTGACACACAAAAAGTTAAGAGGAACTATAAGTGATGATGAACTCAAAAAGCTGTTGAAGGACTTTCATAAAAATGGTGTTATTGCTGCTATATTTTTATACATAACTTACTGCTCACCTGCTATTATTATAGGGATAATCTATTGGCTTGCTTCTCTATCGTAGTTTTAATTGAGGTTAGCACTTCAGATGCCGTTAAGCTCAAAAGTATTGAGTGAAGATGTTTGAGCTACTCAGCTACAAACAGCACCCGAAACCGCTCACACTCGAGCAACATACTCTCACTAAACGTATAACCTTCTTGTTCCGCTTCGCGTAAGAAAAACTGCCGGTGCCCATCTTGCCAATACTGCAAACTGAGGTCGCCTTCACCTTCGGCTGCGGCCCACTCTGCATCAACCTCATCAAAGCGCTTGATGGTGACTTCGTGTACGTCAATGACACAGCGCGGTACACCTGCACCATCTAGTAAAATATTGGGGCCACCGTCGTCAAGCAAATTTTCACCCTCATAATAGCTACAGGTCGCTGTTTTAGTACCTGATAACACCAGCGCCAAAAGCTCATCCGCCATGTCTGGGCTATCCCCAAACGCCCACGCTTCAGGGCAGTCCATCAACCTGTGTGGGTGAGGATCGGGCAGTGTGTCTAAGTAACGCTGCCAAAATGTACTGACATCAGTGGCGTCAGTTTGTATCATCGTCTGTATCCTTACTGTTACTACTCTTAATTGTTACTACCCTCATTCTTTATCGCTGTAAATTGCCTTTTAGATATGACGCCATATCGAGAGATACCGTGTCAAGTGTGAGGGTAAGTATTTTAAGCAGGCAGGTAGGCATTACTAAATACCTGCTCGAGCTGTAGATCGCTCGCCTGCAGAGGGCTGCCATCCAAGTTAGTCAAGATACGCTCATTAATAAGCCAATCGATAAACATCTGCCAGCGCTCTGCTGCCATGCGTCCCCAGTGTCCGTCAGGGGTCAGGTAATGGCTGCTCAAGTAGTGCTGACTTTCACGTACAAAATCCCGGTCGCTCAGACTCGAGTGTTGCGCAAGGTCGCAGAGGATGTCGGCAGCTTCGTCAGGTGCTGCAGCCGCAAACTGATAGCCTCGAGCTGTTGCAGCTAAAAAGGCTTGCAGCGCTTCAGCACGTGTTTTTAAACTATCTGGATGTGCAACCAGCACAGGTGTGTAGCCATAGGGTAGGTCATAATCTGCTAGACGAAAGGCATGTAGCTGCTCCCCTTGGCGCTGGGCTTCAATACCCTCCCAACCCATAAACACCCAAGTGGCGTCGGCTGTACCCTGTTTGAGGGTATAAGGGATACCAAGTTTTGCAGGCGTAACCGTCTTAAAGTCGCCTTGGCCACCATCCTGACGGATCATGAGGCGGACGATAGCGTCTTCAAAACGAGCGTTATAGGACGCGTAAACACGCCCATCTAGCTTAGCTGGGCGGTCGAGTTGGCTCGAGCATAAGGTGACAATTGCGCTAGTATCTTCTTGTAACAGCGTGGCAATGGCGCAAAGTTTAGGGTGTGCTGCGCTCAGGCTGTGGTAGCTAAGTACACTTTCAGACGGTGCAACTGCCAACTCAACTCGCTGCTCAGCAAGTTGTTTGGCCGGGCTGAGTTGATAGTTATCTTGCTCAGGAGTTGTGATGATGACCTCGAGCCCACTAGCTGCGTAGTAGCCCTTAGCCTCAGCAACATAAAAGCCTGTGTGGTTGGTGTTAGGTGTCCAATCAAGTGCTAAGCGAAGTTGGGTAGTAGGTTGTGTCATAAGCTAGGATTGCTACTGTTAGCGTGACTGCTATCCAGAATGCCAGCGCGCGTAGTAGATGTCTTAGTTGGCACCATTACCTCCTGTAGATGGCTGTATGTAACCAAATGTTGAGTTCACAAATGTTGAGTTCACAAAAACTTTGCCGTTTCAGCAGCAATCATGCCGCCGCCATC
>JBCCBI010000101.1:0-14453 GCA_039034155.1 Deinococcota bacterium
ATTGCCAGCTACTTCATAATAGCCGTCTTTGATTTGCTGCGTGTCGTAAGCTGTCAGGCCGGCAAAGACCAGAACGCCGATCGCAGAAATCGCGAACTGCAACGCCGAAGACTGCAGGAAGATGTTCACAACAGCTGCGATGATAATGCCGATCAGACCCATAATCAGGAATGAACCCCAACCCGTCAGGTCTTTCTTCGTCGTGTAACCATAGAGGCTGAGACCAGCGAACGCGGCCGCCGTCACGAAGAACACCTGCACGATCGACTGACCGGTGTAGATCAAGAAAATGCTGGAAAGCGACGCACCCATGACCGCAGCAAACAGCCAGAATGCAATCTGAGCTGCGCCAGCGCTCATCTTGTAAACCTGGAATGACAGGTAGAACACGAAACCGAGCGGTGCCAGCATGATGACCCAACGGATTGGGCCGCCATATATGGTCTGCCCCATTTCCGTCAGCATCATGCCATTGCGCAGCCAGTTACTAAGATTCAGGTTAACTACAAACGCAGTGCTCTGTTTGATGACGTGCTCGAGGTCACACCTTCACTCACCCTTGCTAAGAGTCGTCTCTTTGCGTTTAACTATACGGTTATTCGCTCAGGTGACAATGCACTGATTGCCACAGCTACAACCGAGCATGTGTCCGTAAACCGCGACGGCCGCCCTAGCCGCTTGCCTAACGGGTGGCTCGAGCATCTCCTGAAGCAAGTTACTGCCTAAATCATTGCTCTATATCCTTGTTTAAGTATGTTTATTTATAGTGTAACGTTGTGGTTTTGGGTATGACATAAAGTGCGATAAGAAGCTAGACTGCGATAAAAAGCTAGACTGCGATAAAAAGCTAGACTGCGATAAAAAGCTAGACTACGTAGCGACATCACGTAGCCTCAAGCAAAATCCTGTGTCAATGTCACAACGCTGATAGCTCGCCAAATGAGTTTATGATGTGGATTTGTCGCAGCACGCGCAGGTATAACCTTGTATGCTGCACTATATAAGGCAACTAACCTGCTCCTTTACGATGCGTATATTGCAGGTTGAATTGCAGGTAAGTTAGTACGAACTTGTCTGTCTTAACACTTAATTTGTCTTTCGACACTTACATATGATGTTTCTGAACAGCCGTTGGCGTATGGAGGGCGCTCGAGCATGGAAGAAAAATACACCGTCGAACTGGTCTCTCCTGTGACTCCCGACATGTTTGATGACACAGTAGCCAAAGTTGCCACCGTGATCAAAAAAGATGTTGCAACCGTAGGTAAGTTACTAGGTCGTGGCCCAGGTAAACTCACCAAAGGTACCAGCAAACAAAAAGCAGACGCGTTTGCCAAGCGCTTAAGTCAAGCTGGACTAGATATCGTTGTGTTGGGTGAAGGCGAAACTCGCCCGGCACCCCGTCCAGCCGCTAGTGCTACTCCAAGTAGTGACACGGCCTCAAATGACACAGCCTCAAGTGCATCTTCGATTGCAGAAGCTAGCGCTGGTATTGCTGCTGATGTCAGTGCGAACATAAGCGAACGTGCGAGTGCTGCTGCTGACCACGTACAAGACACAGCAGAAGATACAGTTCGTGACGCTCAAAATGCCTTCAATGCTCAAACAGACAGCGCTCAAACAGACAGCTTTGCAGAGAGCTCGAGCGAGTTTGCAGCTAGTGGCTTTAGCAACGATGGTTTTGGCAACGATGGCTTTAGTGATGATGGCTTTAATGATGACGCCAGCAGCAGTGACTTTAGCAATGATAAATTTAGTGATAATGAATTTAGCGATGACGGCTTTGCAGACGATAGCAGTAGCAGCGACGGCTTTGATGATGCCCCTACAAGTGGTTTTGATGATGCCTCTGAACCTGCTAGCAGCGCCGCAAGTAGTTTTGACAGCGACTTTGACGATGACTTTGACCGCGACGCGTTTGACGATCCCGGGTTTAGTACCGAAATTCGTAACAAAGTTAGCGGTAGCGCCGCGCTAGCTGCAGACCAACAAGCTGAGGATAAAGGCAAGAAAAAACGCGACAAAGAACGTGCCAAGCGAACTTCTGGTAGTAAGTCGGGCGGTCAACGCAGTCTGGCAGGTACGCTGGGGCTGTTTCTTGTCTTTTTGATTGTAGCTGCAGTAGCAGCCTTGTATCTTTTACCAGAACAGTACACGGCGTTTGTGCCAGCATCTGTTCGCACCAGTGTGAACCGCGCACCTGAGACGGTCTCGAGCTTCTTCGTATCGCTGCCATCACGTGTGTCTGGCTTGTGGGGTGGTGACACACAACCCACAGCTGATGACCCTGACGACACCACAGATACGTCAGATACTGCCATCATCACAGTGCCGTCTATTGATGACGCTGACACAGCCGATACAACATCAGATACCCCCGCAGACGCCACCCAAGACACCACAGCTGACACGGCCGATGCAGCAGATACAGCAACCGTCAGCACAAGTGGAACTGACGCCGCCGAAGACACTAGTGCTACCAATGATGCTACAGCTGATGTCGCTGGTGATGTTACTGATGATGCCATCGTCGAAGTCACGCCCGAACGCATTTTCACGGCAGCTGGTAGCGGCACCGTTGAAGAGATCAACGCACTTGGCCAAGCTGGTGCCGACTTCAACATTCGTGATGACTTTGGGCAAACGCCACTTATTTATGCACTGAACAATGGTCAAGATGTTATTCAAGCACTTATTGCTCAAGGTGCTAATGTCAATGTCCAAACGGATGCTGGTTGGACACCACTCATGTACGCCGGGCGAGACGCTGGCGGCAATATCATCAGCGTGCTATTACAAGCTGGAGCAGATACAACGCTGACCAACAATGAAGGACAAACCGCGTTACAAATTGCCCAAGCTACCCCCGGACGCGAAGGCGCTGTTGAGATTATCGCTAGCCCATAGTTCAAGTTTTAATTCAATAAAAGCGCGCAGGTACTTGTTTACCCGCGCGCTTTTTTGTGAAAGCTTCGACAGTTTTGTAGTTGGCTGGTCTAACTTTTATTCTCCTGCAGGTACAAGATACTCCTCAGCCCAGTGGTTCATTTGTATTAAAAGTGTTTCAAAGGTACGGCCTAGTTCGGTTAGCGAGTATTCAACACGCGGTGGAACTTCTTGATAGATTTCGCGGTGAACTATACCGTGTGCTTCCAGTTCTCTAAGATGCTGTGTCAGCATACGTTGGCTAACATTGGGAATCAAACGCTTTAACTCACCAAAGCGCTGCGTTTTGATCGAAAGATAATACAAAATAATTGGTTTCCACTTGCCACCAACAACCTCCATTAGCCCTTCAATAGGGCAACCATGGGTATTTTTGACGACTGCTTTGGCTACTTGCTCGGCCATTTAATTCTCCTTTGTCAATCCTTTAGTTACTTTTTTGTGCCTACGTAACAAAATAATGCCTACTTACATAAAAAGTCAATACCTGCTACATTAGCTCCAATGGCAGATAGCACATGCCGTATATAAACTTTTAAGGAGAGCTTTCTACAATGTCTAAACCTATTGCAGTATTTGGTGCAACTGGTGCCCAAGGTGGTCCTGTCGTAGAGGCGTTACCTGAAGCTAACCATCCTGTTAGAGCAATTGGACATACTGAGTCCAAATTACAAGGTCTTGCCAAAAAAGGAGCGGAAACCGTCGCTCTGGATTTAGCTGACGTTGACGCACTTACAAAAGCGTTGCAGGGTGTAGGCGGTGCCTTTGTTCACCTCCCTTTTATTCCTGTTGCCGAGATACTCGAGGCGCAAACCAATGCTATTTCTGAGGCACTCGTAGCTGCCGATGTGCCCATGACAGCTGTGACCCTGAGTGGAACTGCGCCAACTAGCCCGATAGGCGCTGTTACGCTAGACACCAAAGCGACCACAAAACAGATTATGCAAGCGTCCAAAGCACCTTTGGTCATCCTCGAGCCGTGTTGTGTATCTGGCTAACTTTTGTGCGCCTTTTACAGCTCCTGGGGTCGTGCAGGATAACGAATTAAGATATCCCCTACCTGCTGACTTTCGGATAGCCTTTGTTAGCATCGAAGATCAAGCGAGGCTTGCCATAAATGCCCTAAGTCGTCCAGACCTTGCTGGCAAGCAGTTCTATATTGGCTCCGTCAGTACAGGACCAGAAATTGTGGCTGGCATTAGTGAGGGACTTGGGCGAGAGATTCGTTACGTACCTTTAACAGCAGAAACCTTCGGGCGTGAGGTTATTGCGCCACTTATGGGCGAGCAAGCTGGCGAAGCCTTAGTAGCTGACTACAACATCATTAGAAGTCGGCCTGAAGGGTTGCCGCTCGAGGTAGATACCCAACCTATTTTGAACGAGCTAAACATGTCACTTACACCAGTGGCAGACTGGGCGCGTCAACAACCTTGGGAACAGATGGCTCAGATAGGTAGACAAATGGCTCAGGTGGGTACGTAGCTCTAATGACCTAATGACAATGTCAAATACAAACACAAAACACGACACTATTCAAGAAAACTCTACAGCTAAGGAAGTACTCTTATGACTAACAATGGAACCACTTTACAACTATCTAAATCAATGGGGATCCGCATATTCCAATTTGTTGTTGGACTGATGTTCGTTGGCTTTGGCATTTTGCATGCCGTTGCCCCTGCACCAATTGTGGCAAATATGGACGCTCTCGGTATTGCTTGGATGCTTCCGATTGTAGCTGCTGTTGAAATCGTTGGCGGACTTGCACTTATAGCAACTGTATTTAACACTCAACTAGGTGGTATTGCGTCCCTTTGGATGTCTGCTGTCATGATTGGCGCGGTTTTTGCGCATCTACGTGTTGGTGACCTTATGGGAGCTATTCCTGCTTTAGTTTTTTTGACACCCTGCCTAATACTGATTTACTTTTACCGAGATGCCTTTCCTATAAGACGTTTGCGTTCTTACACCGATTCCGATTAAACACGTAGTAAACCCCTATGGGCTTTACTACGTTCCCATCAGAATCGGTAGCTGTTTCTACACCTTCCAGGTGGGTTAATTCCAGAAGGAATTAACCGGAAAGGGTATTAGACCTCATTGATGCCATTACCTTCAAGAAGCTTTGACATATATGTACCGAAGCTTCTTGAAGAAAAACGTTAATGGCCTTACGTGCTTTCCAAGTACCGCCATAGCGGTAATCTGGACGCTCAGAAACCTGCTCCCAACACTCACGACAGATAAACTGCCACCTTTGTGTAGCATCGACCTGAACACGGTAGAGAACATCTTTTGGTTGACTACAAATATCACAAGATTTACTGCGAACACGCTTAGGTTTAGTCATTGTTGAAACTTAGGTTAGTAGTCATTCTCGTCACGCCATTTGGCAATGAACGCGTCTGCATCATCTAGCGCCGCAGCAACCTTTGCGTAAGATTCTTTGCCTTCCCACAGCAGTCCGCCAGTGTCTAGCACCCGAATCATAGATTGGCTGAAGTCATCTTGCCCTAGTTCAAGCCAGCCGCCACCGTTTGCCCACCAAGCAATGTTGGGATAAATATCATCAAACACCTTACTCACAAGATTCAAGATACAACTCCCTCAATAACTTATAGCACTCCCATCAATATCCGACTGCGCCCCCATCTTTGCGGTGATCTGATCCTGCCACATAACCACCTTCCGGCAGACGGTGGATCAGTTGTGCGCCGCCAAACATAAGCGGATCCATAATGGTGATGTCGTGACCGCGACTGCGCAAGTCATCTAACACAGCAGCATCAAACCCAGCTTCGACCCCAACTTTCCGGCCTTCAAAAACTTGCCAACGTGGGGCGTCACTAGCAGTCTGGGGGTTTTGCCCGTAATCACGAATGCGAATGACCATTTGCATGTGACCTTGCGGTTGCATCGGTCCGCCCATAACGCCAAAGCTCATTAGCGGTGCGGCATTTTCCATCAAAAAGCCGGGGATAATTGTGTGGTAAGGGCGTTTATTGGGACCTACTTGGTTAGGGTGACCATCCGTAAGCACAAACCCAGCACCCCGGTTTTGCAAGCTAATGCCCGTACCCGGCACCACAATACCCGAGCCAAAGCCCATGTAATTTGACTGAATAAACGACACCATCATGCCGCTAGCGTCCGCTGTTGTCAGGTAGACCGTGCTGCTGCTGAGCGGTTGCCCATGTTGTGGGTCGCCAGCTTGTGTCATGTCGATGACTGCAGCTCTTGTCTTTAAATAGTCTGGCTCGAGCAAACTACTAACCTCAACATCCATAGCTTGGGGATCAGCAATGTAGCGGTAGGCGTCTGCATAGGCAAGTTTCATGGCCTCGAGCTGCACGTGCAAACTATCTGCACTGTCCACAGGCATGTCAGCAACAGGGTGATGCTGCAACATGCCCAACGCAATGAGTGCCGCCAGCCCTTGCCCGTTGGGTGGAATTTCATGCAAGCTGCTGCCGCTGTAGTCTTGGGAGATGGTGCCCACCCAGTCAGCTTGGTGATTGGCGAGGTCAGCTTCGGTCATGGTGCTGCCACCAGCTTGCGCGTGAGCAGCAATCTTTTGTGCGAGTTCACCCTTGTAGAACGCCTCGCCATTTGTTGCGGCGATGTGCTCGAGCGTCTTCGCTTGCTCCCGCGACCGAAATATTTCTCCAGGATGGGGCGCACGCCCACTGGGTGCAAAATGCGCAGCAAACTCGGGAAATGCCTCGTAGCGGGGTAATGCCCTAGCCCACAGGTTGGCGGTAATGGGCGCTACGACAAAGCCCTCACGTGCATAGTGAATGGCAGGTTCAAACAGCTTCTCAAACGGCAATTTACCTAGTTTTTGGGACAAACTTACCCACGCAGAGACTGCCCCTGGCACGGTGACAGCATCCCAACCGAGCACTGTCATGGCATCTTGGTTAGCAAATTTGCTGGCAGATAAACCTGCCGGTGAACGCCCCGAGGCGTTTAAGCCGTGCAACTTTTGACCGTCCCAGACAATCGCAAATGCATCTGAGCCAATGCCGTTCATAGTTGGTTCTACAATCGTGAGGGTAATTGCGCTGGCAATGGCAGCATCTACCGCGTTACCACCTGCCAGTAACATGCGCAGACCAGCTTGGGCTGCCAGAGGTTGCGAGGTTGCCACAACGTTAGTTGCCATCACAGGCATACGCTGCGAGGCGTAGGGAAATTCATAAGTGAGCATGGGTCATCTTATCTTGTACTTGCTTACAGCAACCGTATCTTTGGGCAGGTGAGGCTGGCTCGAGCTTCACCAAAGTTCCAGACGAGTTGCTGGCAAATACTAGCGAACTTAGGCCCTATTTTGCTAAAAGTTATGTCTATGCTGATACGCTCGAGGCTAAGTAGGTATACAGAAGTTTCAAAGTCAAACTTTAGGGTGGGGGCGACTAGCTCACCCTAGGTTTGTCATATCTGCTACTATTCAACTCTAATCACAGCAAAATTCTCTCAGTAGCTTCTAAAGGAGGCTAACACGATGACCCAAGTTGCCAACGCCACCACTACCAAACGCACCTTTAGCCGTGAAACGTCCATTAGCGTTGACATTCAAGCAAGCCCTAAGATTATCTGGCAATTGCTCACCACAGCCTCGGACATGCCCCGTTGGAATTCCACCATCGTATCGTTAGACGGTATCATCCAACAAGGTGACACCATCCAGCTTAAATCCACGTTGGATGAAAAGCGCACCTTTAAGCTGAAGGTCAAAGAGTTTATGCCCGAGCAGCGTCTTGTTTGGGGAGATAGTCAAGGTAAGCGCGTTTACACACTCACACCGAAAGGCAATTCTGTCACCACAGTGACGATGACAGAAACCATCGGCGGGCCCATATTTCCCTTGTTTGCACGCTTTATTCCAGACTTTGATGAGTCTTTTGAACAGTTTGCTGCAGACCTAAAACATGAAGCTGAAGCGCAACAAGGTGATGCTGTTTGAGGGTATTAAGCTAGCCCGTGCATCTATTTGAATCCATGTTACGTATTGGTAATTTTTCCAACTGTATTAAGTAAGCGGTCGCCCACCATCTACTGGCAAAATACACCCCGTTGAAAAGGTCAAATCACGCGCTACGGCAACCACAGCCCTAGCAACATCATCTGCTGTGGCAAGGCGCTTGAGTGGTGTGCTCTGGCGTTGCGCCTCGTTCCACGCAGGATCAAGTTTATCGGTATATTTGCCTGCCACCAAACCTGGCGCTACTGATACCACCCGCACCGCTGGCGCTAACGCTCGTCCTAGTGAGCGCGTCATGGAATCCATCGCAGCTTTAGACGCACAATAAGCAACGTTACTACCATTGCCCGTGCGTCCAGCAATGGACGAGATATTGACAATGACACCCTCACCAGAGGCTTTAAGAAAAGGGTGCAGGGCGCGAATCATCGCAAACGCGCCACGCCAATTTGTTTGAAAAATAGTGTCAATCAGTTCATCAGTGAGGTTATCGAGATCATCATGCGCCACAAAACGCGTCATACCTGCGTTGTTGACTAAAATATCAAGACGTTCGTAGGTGTCACGTACGTGTTCTGCTAGGTTTTGGATGGATGCTACCTCAGCTAAGTTCAGTTCAGTTGTGCTGTGGCTGTCTCCCTCGAGCAATGCCTTCAATTCTTCTGCAGCACGCACATCACTACGGTAAGTAACCACCACGCTCGCACCTGCCCCAGCAAGGTGACTGCAAATGGCAGCGCCAATTCCGCCGGTCGCACCTGTCACCACAGCCACCTTGCCCGCTAAACTCATGCGTTAACAGCCTCTTCAGAAGTTTTTTGATAGCGCTCTACCCGTAAGGTGGCTTGGCGCTTATGACCTGCAAAGCCTTCAATTTCACAAATTTTGGCGCAGTTTTGACCAATTACCACGCTAGCTTCTTGTGTACAACGTTGATAGGTCACCGTTTTGAGGTACTTACCCACCCACAGACCGCCGGTGTAGCGCGCGGCTTTACTCGTTGGCAGAATATGATTGGTGCCAATAGTTTTATCGCCGTAGGCAACGTTGGTTTCTTTACCTAAAAAGAGTGAGCCATAGTTCGTCATATTGTTGAGGAAGTAATCAGGATCAGCCGTCAAAATTTGTACGTGCTCACTGGCAATGCGGTCAGCTTCTTGGACAAGTTCATCCACGCTGTCTACCAAGATGATCTGACCGTAGTCTGTCCAAGCTTTGCCAGCAACTTCAGCCGTGGCTAGAACTTGTAATTGTTTGTCAATTTCAGCTTGAATGCCGTTTGCTAAGCGTTCACTGCTGGTGAGAAGTACAGCGGGAGAGTTGGTGCCGTGCTCCGCTTGTCCGAGCAGGTCCGTCGCCACCATCTCGAGGTCAGCCGTATCATCGGTAATTACTAAGGTTTCGGTGGGGCCAGCGAGTAAGTCAATCCCAACGCGCCCAAACAGTTGCCGTTTAGCTTCAGCTACAAAGGCATTGCCAGGACCTACCAGCATGTCTACTGGCGCAATGGTTTCAGTGCCAATAGCCATACCTGCTACCGCCTGAATGCCGCCAAGCACGTAAATTTCATCTGCACCAGCCAGCGCCATAGTAGCCACTGTTGCCGGATAAGGTTTGCCGTCTTTAGGCGGCGTACAGGCAACAACCCGTTTAACACCTGCCACTTTGGCTGTTGCCACGCTCATAATGGCCGAGGCAATCATGGGGTAGCGCCCGCCGGGGACGTAGCAGCCGACGTTATTCATGGGGATGTTTTTGTGACCTAAGGTAACACCGGGGTAGGTTTCAACTTCAATATCTTGAACGGAGGCACGTTGGGCTTTGGCGAAGGTACGGACTTGCTCCAAAGAAAACTTAATCGCAGCAAGTTCATCCTCAGGTACTTGGGCAACGAGGCTGTCAATCTCCTCTTGAGACAAGCGGAAACTTGCTAGCGCGTAGTTATCAAACTTTTGTGACAACTCGCGAATTGCGGCATCACCACGCGCTTCAATGTCGGCAATGGTTGCTTCTACTGTCGTTCTAACATCACTGCTGATGGCCCGCTTGGTGCTTGCGTCCATGCCTTCTTTTACGTATTTAACTGCCATAATAATCCTTTCGCGTCTAAAACTAGCTTTGTTGATGATCGAAATCCACCTAGGTTACACCTAGGCAACGCGTAACTACAGTGACCCCAGGCCACGGACTTAGGTAAAGTGTGACAATGTATGAGACGTTTATTTTAGACGACTTGATGAGCTTTGACGGGCACTAAAACGTATCAACCTACTTTAGACTAGCTTCTTCACTCAAGGCATCTTATAGATAAAGGAATGTGTCTCGAGCATCCCCAACATCTGTCTTTTAACTCACACATCCCCTAGCCATACTTCAAGCTAATAGCTGCGTCAAGACAGCTAGCTCATCAAATACAAAATAGTGTTTCGTAATGCGCGGCGTGCCCTCTTCTACTGCCACATGAATATGACTTACCCCTAAAATATTGGCCCGTTTGCCAGTAGGTTCACCCAGCCAACCATAATTTTGATGCGTACCAAACATGCGCCAGCGCACTGCCACGCGGTAAACGGGTAAGCCGCCCGTCACCTCAACAGGGGTTTGCGAGGTGTACACATGTTCAACCGTCATGCCAAGGTCAGGAAACATCGCCGTTAAGTTGAGAATATAGGTGCGGATGTGGTTAGGCCCGTAGAGGATGGTGTTATTGGGCACGTACATCATGGCGTCAGGGCTGTGCGTAGCTGCCACTGTATTAAAGTGACGCCCATTCCAGATGGCTCCCAGTACGCTTTTGACCCACGCTTCAACTTCATCGATACCACCCACTGAACGGTCAAGCTGAACGTCAACCTCAGGTGGAAATTGCCCGTACAAACGCTCTGTTTCAGGCGTGGGCGCGGCCCAACCGTTTTGAGCAAGCTTGCTAGCAACCTCATGGACATCTAACCCTAGTTGCCGGACAATTCCAGCCGTATCGCGCACTAGCCACTCTTCCACAATTTTGTTGGCGACCACAAAGCAATTCGCAATCGCTAAGTAACGCGCTTTTCGGTTAGTAGGTGGCCCCCACGGGCTATAACCAAAATTGGTGGCGTTGTTGACAATCAGGTGAGAGGTGTGGAACCCCTGCGTGTCATCACCTGTCCAAATAACATCCTCAGCGTAAAGCCTACGGTCAGGAAACGCCGCCAAAAAGGCAACCGAACTGCTGATGGTTTCTTCAATGCCATAAGAGAGGCCGTAAGCCGTGTGAACCGTGCAGTTATGCCCGTAAGCTTCATAGATATGCCCCATGTCACCCTGCTCCCAAATCCTGTGGGTGATACGCACAATGTAGTCCACAATATCTGCGTGGCTGGGGTCAAACCCGCGCATAGAGTGCCGCTTAGCAGGTATATCTTGCTGGCTCAAACTATCGAGAGGCTGCTTGGCTTTAAAGTCAATGACGTCAAGCTCAGCATTGTCTGTCTTTTGGGTCGCCAGCTGTGACGCTGACTCGTTTGCTTTTGTGTCTTTTTTAGCCATGTGCTGAACTTTCTACGCCAGCATCCGCTGACGTTTTGCGGTACTTAAGTGCATCTTTGAGCATGGCTTCAACATCTACGCCAAGTTGCTCTAAAAACCCCAAAATATCAATAAGTACCCAGTTATCCTTTAATTTGCCATCTTCGGCCCGCCACACGTCCATATAGCGAACTTCGACCCGCTCACCTGTGGCGGGCACACCTAAGTAATCACCGGTATGTGTAGCCTCTTGATGCCCAAACGTAGCGACATAATCACCATCTGCCAGTAAAACTTGGTCAAACGCTGTTTTATCGCTGAAGGCGTGCAAAAAAGGGCGTTGATGTTCATCTTGAAACTGCTTGAGGCTAGTTTTAGTACCAATACCAGCGGGGCCGTACCAATGCATGTCTTCGTGCCAAAAGGCTTCTTGACCCTCAATGACATGGTCATTGAGCGCAGCTACCATCTCAGCAACTAAGCGGCGACTGGCTTGGGAACGGTGGTGGTGCTCGAGCACCACGTCACAACTCGGCTCACCCACGCCTTCTGCTAAGATACGGTCAGCTAGAGGAATCTTATCTACATCAGCCATACTTAATTTCTCCATCACTTAATTAGTCTAGATACTACATTTTATTAATTTTAGTTAATTTGTGATATCTAACTTTGCTACCATCCCTGTAAGTTTCAGGATTAACTTGCAACCATCACAGGCTTAGGTGTTTGGTTAAGGCACTCAAAAACATCCACCCCAAACTGCTTAAACAAGTCAATCATGTCAATAAATATCCAGTTTTCAGCTAGCAACCCAGCCTCAGCCCGCCACCAATCCATCACCCGCATGGTGATAGGCATATTTGTCGCAGCTATACCTAGATAGCTGCCTTTGTGGGTAGCATTTAAGCTCGGCCAACCCGTTGACGCTATGTAGTGACCATCAGCAAAGCGGGCGTTGTGATTGCCACCTTTGCGGTCAGGAAAGGCCTCTAAAAAGGGACCTTGGTGGTACTGCTTAAAGCCAGACAGGCCGTACGTTGTACCGATGCCGTGGGGGCCGTACCAGCCCATATCCCCATGCCAAAAGCGCTCTTGGGCCATGCTCTCTAAGTCGCTACCATCAAAGGTCATCAAACCTGCAAAAATCATGGATTCAACTAGCTCGAGGCTGCTGTGGGTGAGGCTGTGATCTTGGTCGGCGAACAAAAGCCCGTCATGGGTACTCGGCGCTGGTGCAAACCCATCTTTGGCAAGGCGCGTTGGAAACGGCTCGTAGCCTAGTTGCCACATAAACTCAGGAATATCTACAATGATGCGCGTCTCAGCAATTTTGCCACCCGAAAAGCGCGCAAACTCGCCGCACCGCAACCAGACGGCTTGCCCTGTAGCTGGAATACCTAGCCAATCTTCGGTAAAGATACCCGTGAAATAGCCCGTTGAGGAAACCCAGTCACCTCCTTTATACTGACCTTCCATGAGGATATAAGGCTTGTAATGGAGCAGTGACAAAGCTTGCTTGAGCGGGTTAACGAACCCCTCTGCAATAGCTGGGATGCCGTTTAACTGGTTAATAGGCTCAGGACCATGCCACTCGCTATCTTCGTGGAGGTAGGCGTCCATAATCTTCGGTATGTCTGTCAGATTTGCGTGTGAGAGGGCTTGCCAATAATCCCAGTAACGTTGTTTATTATTCATGGTTGAGTGCACTTTCTTGTAACGTTGATGTTATCTACGCGTGAGCACAAAGTACTTTTATCTTTATGGGTTATATCTGTGAGGCTAAAAAGGATGGCGAAGTCACCTTCGCCAGATCGTGCGCTATAAACTGTTGATGATGTTCACATAAATCTACAGATGATGTTCCGAAAACGTTTTCTGTAACCGCCAATCGTCTTAAATTTCATCTTCTTTGCTGAGTTGTGCTGATGTTAGGAGTATGACGTGCTTAGTTAACTTGAGGGGATCTTAGGTTACATAAATCTTAAGAAGGCTCGAGCTAACAGATGCTCGAGCCTCTCCAAATACCGCTAAGCTAACCTTTAACCGCACCCGCCGCCAAACCTTTAACAAGTTGCTTCTGAAAAAACAAAATCACAATCACAATTGGAATCGTTGCCGAAACCGCTGCTGCAGACGCCAACGTGATGTGCCCGGGGTCTTCCCCACCGGTAAATTGCGCAATCGCAACTGGCAGTGTCCAGTTAGACTGCGTGAGCACCCGCGCCAGCAAAAACTCGTTGTAGGCAAGGAGCAAGGTGAACAGTGCTGTTGAAACAATACCTGGCCACATAATTGGCACAATCACAAAGCGAAACGCTGTAAACCGGTTCGCCCCATCCACCATGGCAGATTCTTCTAGCTCTTTAGGAATGTCCATAAAAAAACTACGCAGCATCCAAATGGTAAACGGTTGGTTGACAGCAACTAGGGTCATGGTGAGCAAAAATAGCGTGTCATGTAAGCCTGTCGCCCGCCCCAACCAAAAAAATGGCAACACAAAGGCCATGCGCGGTAGCGCCCGAAAGCCAAGGGCCGCAATCAAAATAACCAAGCCAGTGATGCCACGGTAACGCGCCAGCGCGTAGCCGGCCAAACAGCCTATCGACACTGACACAACGACTGTACTCACTGTAACGATAAGCGTGTTAACAAAATAGTCGTAAAATTCTGCGGTATCCACAATGCGCGGAATGACTGAGATCATAATGGCAAAGCCAGCTAACACACCTAAATAAACAGCCCCTTTGGGTACAGGTAAGGTACGCGCAAAGACTGCAACCAATACAAGTAACACCGAAACAATGAGGATACCCATGCCTATGCGTGCAAAGTTTTCAGGGGTAGACTCGAGCCACAGGTCACCATAATTACTGAACGTAGGGTCAAAGATGAACAGGGGCGTTCTCGAGTTAGCTTGGCGTACATTTTTCAATGACTGTAACGCCGTCCAAAACAGCGGCAACACGCTGTACACCGAAAATACAATCAACAGTAGATGAATGCCTAACTTCGCAAC
>JBCCBI010000102.1:0-14327 GCA_039034155.1 Deinococcota bacterium
CAGATATTTATATTGATGACGTGTGGTTGGGCAGTGGCGATACGGTCAACCTCGAGCTGGCGGCGGGGAGTTACGACATTGACGTGCGAGCAGACAACTTTTTGTCAGGGCGGCGTACAATTGTGCTCGAGGCCGCACAAACCAACTTCGTGCAATTTGCGCTCATTCCAGCGGCTGGCGGCAGTGTGCAAGTGCGCACGACACCCGCTGCTGAGATTTATCTGGCGGGTTTTGCTTACGGTGCAAGTCCCGTGACCATTCCTGTGCAAGCTGGCGAGCATGAGGTCTTTGTATTTCGCCCCGGTTTTAGCCCAGAAACACACGCTGTGACTGTCAAAGATTTTCGGGTGAGCCGTCTGGATGTTACCTTAACCCCCATTACAGACAATCTACTCTACTGGCAAGCACCTGCTGGCTTTGAGGTACTCATTAACGGTGAGCTGCGGGCAGGCTATTTACCCAATCCAGATGCTGGCACTTACGCTATAGAGATGCGCCGCTCGGGGCGGAGTATTCGCTTTGAAGTTGTGCTCGAGCAAGCTGGTATCTTTGAGCTAGACTTGCTAAGTCGCAGTTTGACAATGCTCGAGCCTTAAGCTTTTTGTCCGATTTGAACTAGCGTAAATAATGTTAAATTTGTTCGACTAGCACTCACTTGAGGACAACTGCATCTTCGAGAAGCCTCTTTCAACACCTCAATGAGGCTTACAGGATATGTCCATTACATAAACCTAAAACATCAACTGCGTGAGTTTTATCAAAATATGTTATCAAGTAGCTTTGAGATTTGTTGATAGCTACATCGTGCCCAAGGTCATTTCATCAGCTTGTTGTATTTTGAAATTCAAAACCCTACTGATGGTTACGTACGTGTCATCAAGCTATGCCATATTCAGACGCTATGAAGCTGATGTTGCCCACAAACCTCACAATCAGCGCGTTTGGCTAGCTTAATTTTGATTGTATCTTGGTTGAGTCCGTCCCAATGCCACAGGGTACTGTCCAAAAGGGAGAGGGCGTTATCCTCAGGTGCTTGTTTATTCATTGTTTGTTGACGTCTACTTTGTCTGTTTAGGATAAGCTTAACTGCTTCGCTCGCCATCACACTGCCGATAACCCCTGTCACTGCACCTAACACGCCAACCTCAGCACAACTGGTGGATTCTGTAGGTGCGTCTGGAAAGGCACAGCGAAAACAAGCTGATTCAGGTGTTAGGTTAAAGATGCTGACCTGACCTGACCACTGTTCAGCGGCACCGTAGACGAGAGGTGTGGACGTAAGAACAGACGCTTGGTTGACAATATTGCGGCTTGTCCAGGTGTCACTGCCATCAATAACTAGGTCGTAAGCTTGTAAGGTAGCCACAGCGTTGTCTGCTGTAAGGTGGGGCTCGAGCCTTACACGAAGCTCAGGATTAAGTGCCTGTAGTGCTTCTGCAGCCATCCCTGCTTTAGATTTGCCTATATCGGCAGTCGTGTATAAAACTTGCCGCTGCAAGTTACTGAGGTCAACATCATCACCTTCAGCAATGCCAAGCAGGCCCGGCGACTGGCTTGCTACACCTGCTGCTGCTAAATATGCAAGCACGGCTGAGCCAAGCCCGCCCGCACCCACAACCAACACACGTGCGCGCGCTAGTTGTTGCTGACCGGCTAAGCCTACGTGTGGCAAGATAATTTGCCGACTGTAACGGGTAAGGTCGTTGTGACTGAGGGTCAAACCCATCTAGTTACCGACGTAAATATGGGAATTAGTGAGAGGCTCGAGGACGTACACTTGAACACACACTAAGTCTAGCAGGTTGATGAATTGGGTTAGCAGGACTATATCAACAAAAACGGCTTGGTGATGCTTTAGCTTCATCTCATACTTGTTGAAGATTCATACTGACTACAACGAGGTGACAGCGACGGTAACTACAAGTCGTCACCTGTTAGTTTGCCTTTACCCGACGCTAGTATTTGATGTTCAACGTAAATGTCTTCGTAGCGAAAAGAGTGATAGCTTGTGACAAGTCCAACAATTGTCTGTTTTGGTGAAGCCCTCATCGACTTCAAAGCTACTGGCCCCTTAGGGTTTCAGGGCTACTGCGGGGGATCGCCGTTTAATGTTGCTACTAGCGCAGCCCGTCTAGATGCAGAGGTTGGCTTTGGCGCGCAAATTTCCTGTGACCAATTTGGGGACGCTCTGGTGGCGTATTTGCAAGAAAACAAGGTGGACACCTCGCTTGTGCTCCGCAGTGACGCACCCTCAACGCTAGCCTTTGTTGGCGAGGTAAATGGTGAAGCTGTCTTTGACTTTATGGCTGTGAACGCCGCAGATACCCTCTACGACCCGCAGCCTCGCCCAGAGCTAGCTGCTAGCACGCAATTTGTCGCCTTGGGGTCAATCTCGCTGTTACAAGAACCCACAGCATCGTCCATTACTGAGATTTGTTACATCCACCGCGAGCGAGCATGTATTTTTTTTGATCCCAACGTACGCCCAGCACTCATCAAAAGCCGTGCAGCCTACTTGTTACAACTACAAGGCTTGGTCGGGTTAAGTCACATCACCAAGGTAAGTACCCAAGACCTCGAGTGGCTGTATCCAGATGAAGATCCGGCAGAGGTAGCTTTACGTTGGCTTCACTATGGTGCCAACGCAGTGTTAGTCACACGCGGTGAAGGTGGTGTAAGTTTATTCCGGGCTGGCAAAGACACGTTGAATGTGCGTGCGCCCAAGGTTGATGTAATAGATACCGTCGGCGCAGGTGACACGCTCAGTGGCGCACTTATGGTCTCGCTCTTGCCTCACGTACACGCTGGGGCTGACGTGCTGAGTTTAGCTGATGACCCGTGGCAGACGGCGCTTATCACGGCAGTTAACGCAGCTGCATTCAACTGCACCCGCTCAGGTGCCCAACCGCCTAACAAAGAGGAGCTCGAGGCGTTTATGAACGCATCTTCGTCAAGCTAATAGCTAGATGTTAACGGTGTTCTAACCTCGTTCTTTGGGTGATAATGAAGTAACATAAATATTAAGATAATCAGCAGATGTGGAGTCTATCAACGCTCAATGCATTTTTGAATATATTGAATTTAGGTGCGTTGTATTTGAGAGCTTATGCGAGAAATCTTGTTTTAACATTGAGTTTATCTGGAAGGAAGTTTTATGTCTGAAGCTACAACCCGCATTCACTTACGACAGGCAATGTTTACTGAGAAAGAACGGACGTTGCTCGAGCACGCTGACTTCCACATCACAGCTTGGCAGTACGACAGTGGCGTGGCTGCACTCAAAATTAGCAATAGTAAGGGACACGTCATTGTGCTCCCCTTTCATGGTCAGCAGATTTGGCGGGCGCATCTACTGGGGCGCGAACTTACCATGCGTTCCAACTTTGACGAACCACGCAATACGCGCACCTATCTTGAAAACTACGGCGGCTTTTTACTGCACTGCGGGGCTACAGCTATGGGTGTACCCACGGCGGAAGACAACCACCCACTGCACGGGGAGCTTCCCAACGCACCCTATCAGCAAGCATTTTTAGACCTTGGGGAGGATGCTAAAGGAAGCTATGTGGCATTGGCTGGCGTGTACCAGCACACAGTGGCGTTTGGCAGTAATTACTTGGCAAAGCCTTATTTGAAGATGTATGAAGGCTCGAGCCTACTCTGGCTCAAGCTCACCATTGACAACTTGGGCAATAGCCCTATGGACCTTATGTACATGGCCCATATCAACTTTTGTCCAGTTGATAACGCCGTGCTGATGAGTTCTGTGGACAACTCGCAGGAGCAACCTATGCGGGTGCGCCGCAGCATCCCTTCGCACGTTATACCCTCAGCCGAGTACCTAGCCTTTTTGGATAAGCTAGAGGAGAACCCACGCGCCCACGAAACACTTGATCCCAGCTTGTCGTTTGACCCTGAGGTGGTATTTTACATTGACTACGCTAGTGATGCTGACGGTTGGGCTCACACACTGCAACGTCATCCAGACGGGAGTGCAGATTATGTCTGCCACCGCCCTAATGAACTTACTAAAGGTGTCCGCTGGATTTGCCGCACGCCCGACAAGCAAGCGCTAGGACTTGTACTACCTGCTACCGCAGAGCCTGAAGGCCACAGTGCTGAAACGCGCAAAGGTAATGTGCTGAGCTTAGCTGCCAAATCTCAGTTTCAGTACAGCCTTGGTATGGGTGCTTTGGATGTAGGTCAAGCAACTGATGTCGCGAATGTTATTAACAGCCTTGGCTAAGTTGCAGCAGCTAGGTGATGATGCCTCAAAAGTTGTCCAAAACGTTTCTGGCGAGTGTTTGTGTCATTTCACAAATGTGCGTTGATACTGTCTGCGCCATCAGCTACTTTGATAACTGCAAATGAACGATAGATGACTTAAAATTTGTCAGAGGCTTAAAAATATATTGTGCAAAAAACGTATTGTACAAAAAACGTATTGTACAAACGCTTTAGAAGTGTCATGGGCATCTTAGGCACACGCTAACGTAACGCATCACTAGGTACATTTAAATACAACTTGGTGTTGAGCCAATAACACTCAGTTGAGCCAGTAATGCTTATATGTCGGCTTGACATGACAGGTGATGTGGATGTTGGCTCCATAAGTGGTGCCATTATCAGCTTGAATGTGTGTTCCGGATTGGTAACATCAAGTCATAAAGGTTGCTGCTGGTAAAGACTATTACTACTTGAGTTACTTTGCTCTTGATTGAGGTCTTTATCCCCATCATGAACTCAGTCTTAAGATTACGTGACGCTACACCACGCACGTGCACAAACACCACGCATGTGCACAATGCCATCAGTATCTTTATGCTACGGTAGCTATCTGCATGTTCTCGAGCTAAGTTCTGTAAGACCAGCAGGCAAGCAGGCTAATTTTACAAGGCATGATTCAAAATTGACACGCGATATCTAAACTAATGCGTGTGATGAAAGCGGTTGCATGACACAATTCGACGTGTCTCAAACGCTAATCTGTCACTAAGGCTTGGCAGTAATAATATAAAGTGCAGACCGTGCAGGTGAGAGATAGGGATTATTAGGTGGCGTACACTTTAGATAGAGGCGTACACTTTAGACAAATAGGACATGAACGCTCAAGCCTATAATGTAGTATTGCGCTCAAAGCAGCACTGTCTAGGTGATTTTTGAGATGTTGGAATAAATTGATGCGTTCGGAATAACAGCAAAACTGATACCTAGGTGACCCAGTAAGTAATTAACATTCAAGTGAGTAAAGTAGTCTAACCTCTATTACCTGAGGTTTAATTTCAATACGCAAATTGAGGCTAACGTTGGCAAGTCTTTCGTCTGAATTCAAAATTCAAGAATATGTGTTTCACGAAGTCCTAGGGCAGGGTACGTTTGGCATTACCTACCGCTGTACCGACGAGGGCTTGCACAGTACTGTAGCGGTTAAAGAGTACTTTCTTAAAGGCTTTACCCAACGCCAAGACGATGGTACTTTAACGCCAGCTATCGAGTCAGATGACACCTCGTTTGGGCAGGGACTCGAGATGTTTTGCCGTGAAGCACAAACGCTAGAGCGCCTAAAACACCCCAATGTTGTCAACGTGCGGCGGGTGTTTAAGCATAACGGTACGGCGTATATCGTCATGGATTACTACTCGGGTAGCGACTTACAAGCCTGGCTCGAGGAACACCCAGAGCCGCTCAGTGAAGTTGAAGCATTTACGATGCTTGAGCCAGTGTTCGACGCGCTGAGCTACATTCATGAAAAAGGCTTTGTCCACCGCGACATCAAACCCAGTAATATTTTGATGCATGACCCTAGTGAGGGCGGACCGCTCGAGCCAATCTTGCTAGATTTTGGTGCCGCCCGTGACTTTTTAGCGCCAACCGACCCGCGTACAGTGGCTATTTTTACCGAGGGTTACGCGCCTATAGAGCAGTACTCCAAACATGCTGAGCGCGGACCTTTTACCGACATTTATGCGTGTGGTGCGCTACTTTATCACTTGGTGACAGGTGAGCAACCGCCTAGTGCGCTGGACCGTGCCCAAGGCGAAATTTTGTCATTTGAGGCTTTTAGTGTCAGTGTGGCACCAGTGATTGCTCAAGCTATGGCCAACAACGCCAACGAGCGTTACCAAACCATGGACGAGTTTCTGCAGGCGCTCCAAAGTGGGCTAAGTGCTGCTGAACTGGGCGCGCCGCAGCTTACATTTCCAGAGGCCGTGGTTGACACGCGGGTGCGTACCCAGCTCGAGATTTGCGCGCCCGAAGCGCGCAGTATTGTCATTACGGCACCGCGCAACGGGGCCATTCGCGGTGACAATGCCGCCGCCTTTGTAATCACCAGCGAGTTACCGCTCAACATTGGTGCAGGTGAACGCGCGAGCCTCGAGCTGCAGTGTATTCCAAGTGAAGAAGATATTGCCTCAGTACGAGAGACTTTATTACAAGGTATGCTGTCACAGGGTGTTCCTCACACAACTGAGCAACCTCTGCAAGGTTTGTCCCAGCAGCAAGATGACGTGCCATCAGAACAACTCGTAGAAACATCACCTAAGCAGCCAGCTCAATTGCTAGCTACTGCTGAAGACATGATTCACTTTGCGGGTCAGGCTGATAAGGTGGCTGCTGCTGGCGGTGCAACTTCTACAGCACAATCACATGAGGAACAACCTGAGGATGATATACACGTAGGTGCCAATACCAATATAGGTGCCACTGTAGATTCAGTCGAATTACCTACTGTTGGCGGTGCTCTAAAAGTAAGTGACGTAGTTACACTGCGCGCCCAACTTTACTTGATTAGTAGCGACCCAGAGCGCCCTAAATTGTTTTATGATCTGGTTGCGCCAGTGCGTCCTGGTTCAGCACCTGTAGCTCAGGTTGCTACCAGACCACGTGTAAAGCCTTGGCAGACATCTTGGCAAACATCTTGGCAGGAACTGTTCGGGCGGCGTGGTTCAGGGCAATCAGATTTAGAGCGATCAAATTCAGGACAATCAGATTCAGTGCAAGTAGCAAATACCTCAGCAAGTCAAGCTTCACCAGAGACTCTGCCTGTAAAAAATGATGTCTTGTCAGTAAATGATGTCTTGTCAGTAGATGCCAGCGTAGCGCAAACATCGCCTCGAGCGAAGACGCCATTTAAGTATGCATGGGCGTATGTCACAAGTGTTGCCATTGTGCTGATCTTAGGTCTGGTGTGGTACAGGCTTGCTAATCGTGGTGAACCTGAACCTATGGTGGCCTCGAGCATTGCTGAACTTAGTCAACTGCTGGCAGAAGCACGCGAAGGCAGTAGTTTTCGGTTGGCAGCAGGTGAGTACCTACTAGAGGGGCCCTTGGTCACAGAAGGTAACATTCGGCTCATTGGTGCTGGGGCAGAGCGTACCCGGCTTATCACCAAAGCTGCTTTTCCAGCTTGGCGGCACGCACGGGGCACACTTAGTTTAGAAGCCTTGAGTTTAGAAGGCATCGGCGCGCAGCCCAACCGTACCCGTGCTAATTTGCTCGAGCTAGACAGTGGCGGGCTAAGCTTATTGCAAAGCCGAGTCGTGGGTGCACCTGGTTCAGGTGTATGGCTAGCTGCTGAGGTAGGTCAAGTTGTCATTCAAGATAGCGACATTAGTGAACACGGTAACGCAGCCCTCAATATTAACGGTGCTACCGATGTTCGCATTGACAATACGAGTCTGCGGGCAAATCAGGTTGGTATCGACGCACAAACAGCTGCAAATATCGACGCGCAACTCACCCGTCTTGAGCAAAATGATATAGGTGTTCGTTTGGGAAGTGCAGCTCAGTTTCGTTTGGAAGATGCCGTCTTGGCCTACAACAACCAAGCAGGTTTGGTGGCTCGAGCTGGTAGCGAGGTTGTGCTTACTCGAGTAGACGTAAGTGACCAAAATTTAGGTGTCGTTGCTTATGACGATACCAACATCACCACCGCCGAAAGCAGGTTTCGTAATCATAATGTAACTGCCTTAGCGCTTTTTGATAGAACGCGCGCTGAACTAAGCTCGAGCAGCTACCAGCGCAACACCTGGGGCATTACTGCAACGCCTAGCGTGCAAACAACCCTGCGCGATATCACCATGACAGATAACCGTCTGGCGGGCGTAGCACCTGTAACACGCCGTTTGGGTGTTCTACCTGACCGCTGGGCCACCTTTGGCAGGGTAGATACGGTGCAAGCTGCGCTGGCATCTCCCTTGAGCTTTACTGAGGATGGCGTGTCGAGTCAGATTTCACAGGTACTTTCAGAGGCACCCACACAGACGTCCACACAGGTAGAGGCAACATCAGATGAACTGGTAGACGTCCAAGCTACTGACCTGACGGCTGCTAACGAGGTTGTACTAACAACGTGGTTTGCAGAAGCTGAATACAGCCTCGCTGGCAATGACCAAGCTGGTTCAAATGGACCGTTAGTTCAAACTGTAGATGTGGTGTTTGCGCCTGCTGTAGGTCAAAGTTCAACCTCAGCTGAAGTGCCGCTCCACGCTGAACCGTCCTTTGAGGCAGAGGTTGTGGGCAGTGTGCCACAAGGGTCGCGGCATAACTTAGTGACTGCTCAGACCGAGTGGTTTGAACTAGCTGACGGTTGGGTGTCACGCGATTACGCGTTTCCAACGGCAGAACTGGCAGCTGGTAAAGCGTTTAATGAGGCGCTTGCGGCTGGCGCTCGCACGTGGCAGCTAGGACCTGGGGTATACCGTCTGAGCGAACCTCTCGAACTTTTTGGTGATGTTGTAATTCAGGGTGCAGGTAGGCGTGAGACCTTGTTACTCGTTGAAGGTGTACATCTTGGGAGCGCGGTAGACGCAACTGCATCGTCAGCAACGGTTAACTCAGAAACGGTTTCTACGGAAGATGCAAATGACGTCAGTGAACCTTCTAGTACAGTAGAAGATACTACTGACGTTAATGCCACATCATCACCTAGTGAAGCTGCGACAGCATCAACTACACCTGCCTCTGACAATGTTACCGGAGGTAATACAGATATATCTGCAGCGGCACCTGCGATTCTCACTAAAGCAACCTTAGGTCAACCAGCTTTGCGCTATTTGGGAGGAGGCACGCTCACTGTACGTGACATCACCTTTGCTTCGGCAGGGATTAGTGAGCAACCAGGGAACTTGCTCGAGGTTACCCCTTGGGCTGTTGCCCCTGCTTATGTGAATTTACAAAGGTGCTATTTTACGCGTTCACAACAATCTCAAATTAGGCCATCTGGAACCGCAAGTATTGTAGATGAGGCGAGTGCTGTGTCTAGACCGACCGTTCAATATGGACACGGCATTGTGCTCACAGGGCAAGTGAGTTTGCTGATGCAAGGCTGCAGCGTAACAGCACAACCATATGACGGATTATATGCAACAGGGCGCAGTCAAAGTGAGGTTATTGCAAGTCAATTTAGAGCCAATGGCGGGGCTGGTATTGCCGTTCATGACCAAGCTATGCTAGGCGTTCAGCAAAGCTATTTTGAAGATAACCGGCTGGCAGCCATTTATCAAAATGCTGTTGACGCTGTACTTGTGAGTGAGTCTACCTTTGCAGATGTAGGCATTTTGCGCGCCCTTGAAGAATTATCTACTGAGACAGATCTCCACACGTTCATCGAGGATTTGCCAGCAGGTTCAGGTGTGCAACTACCTGCCGGTGAGTTTTACCTCGAGCGCTCTCTCGTTATCGATAAACCATTGACCCTTGTAGGGGCAAGCCCATTAACCGGCGATCCTGCCATTACTGCACAGCGTGCCGACGCAACTGTTACAGACACTGGTAACCCAGAGGCTCAAGCTGCTGTGTCAGGTGTAACGCGCATCATGTCGCGTGCGCCAGATGCCCTGGTGGAATTTAGCGGTGAGGGTACACTCACCTTACGCAATGTTAGCCTCGAGCATGTTGATAGTGTGCGGGCGGACGTGATTGTTGTAAATGGCGGAGAACTTGTTTTAGAAGATAGTTTTGTCGGTGGCGCTGTAGGTGACGGTTTGGTCGAGATTGGCGGCACGGGTGTACGCTTCCGCAGAAGCGCGCAAGGCGGGCGTTTAAGTGGCAATACAATTGCTGGTAACGCTACATTTGCGGTTGTTGTTGACAGCAGTGCATCACCTACACTGGAGAACAACATTATTGTTGATAACGGTCAAGGTGGCGTTGTGTTTGCTGGTAGTAGCAGCGGCGAGTTGCAAGAGAACCGGATTGCCCGTAACGGTCCGTTTGGTGTGCGTGTGCAGGGATTAGCAACACCGTTGCTCGAGGGCAACAGTATCTTTGACCATAGTTTTAATGGCATTGCCTACTTAGATGACGCCGCAGGTACAGCGCGCAACAATGTTATCGAGGTTAGTGGTGAAGCAGGTGTGGACGTACGGGGTCAAGCAGCTCCACTGCTCGAGTCCAACACTATTATGGAGAGTTACCGAGGCATTTTCTACACCGCCAATGCTGCTGGAATTGCTAAAGGCAACACGCTTCTAAATAACCGTGGCTACGGCATTTACAACGCGAGTAGTGCCAATCCGCAACTTGAAGACAATCAATTTGAGGGCAATACACCTGGTGATATTGGTCCTTAAATCACGTTAGATGCTGACATTTAAAGTCTACGATGGATGTTTTGAATCTAACGCTTTTGTAAAAATTAAATATTGTTGTTGATTTTTAAATTATTGTTTATATATCTTGATAACGCATATTCTAGCACGTCAGTGATCCTCATAGATGCGACCATCGCATACCCTAATCTGCTAACCGCGCAAGGTCTTACTTAAGGCTAGCGTTGAATATGTAGTGCGAGTGTGTGGTGTGCAAATAGGATGTCGTAGAAACAAGATTAGGATGGTGGTATGACGCTGACAACAACATCCCAGACGACAACATCTCAAACAAGGGCTAACTCAAAAGCGACTATTCCCCAAACTATGCGTGCGTTGGTCTTGCGGGGTGCTAGTGATGCTCATCTAGCTATTGAGCAGGTGCCGGTACCGCGTCCTGGTAGTAAGCAAGTTTTGGCTCGAGTGGACGCTGCTGGCATCTGCACCTCGCTACTCAAACTAATTGCCCAAGGACGCGAACACCCTTATCTGTACGGCTGGGATTTGACAGCTTATCCCCTTATTTTAGGTGACGAAGGCTCGGTGACCTTGGTTGAGGTGGGTGCTGACGTGCAGGGGCAGTACGAAGTTGGTCAGCGCTATGTCGTGCAACCTGCTGTTGACCATGCGCCTATTAACCACTTAGAGCGCTATGCAAATGACGGCCGCGGCGTGCATAAAGTTGCGGTGGGCTACACCCTGCCTGGTCACTTAGCAGAGTACATGCTTATTCCTGAAGAGGTCATTGAAGCTGGCTGTTTAGTGCCTGTGAGTGATGACCTGCCTTACAGCCATGCCACCTTAGCTGAACCCCTTTCATGTGTTGTTTCCGCACAAGCGCACCACTTACGGGTTGAGCAGGCAAGTCCCCAAGCGGCTCGAGCGGCCCTTAACGGACTCAAACCCAGTGGCGTTGTAGTGATTATTGGTGCAGGTGCCATGGGGCGTATGCACGTAGACATTGCCCTGTCGCGCAACCCGCGTGCTGTCGTGGTGGTCGATGTACTTGCAGACCGTCTTAACGTCTGCGAGAAGCTTTTCAGAGCCAGAGCAACACGTAGTAACATTGCGTTTCATACGCTGACATCAAGTGATGACCTCAACCAGCACCTGCGTACCATCAGTGAACGTGGGGCAGACGATGTCATTGTCGCGGTGGGTGTGCCTAGAGCTATCCAAGACGCCCAAGCACTGTTAGCGAGGGGCGGCGTACTCAATTTGTTCGGGGGACTTAAGCGCCAAGACGCCCAACTTGCCCTTGACACAACTAAAATTCATTACGATGAAATTATTATCACGGGTTCGTCCGGTGGCACGCCTTGGGATGTAGCTGAAAGTTTAGCGCTCATGCAGCAAGCTGCGATTGATGCAAGTGTACACATTACCCGTATTGGTGATTTGTCCCATGCTAAGACCTTGCTCGAGCAGGTTCGTCAGCAGAACATTGACGGTAAAGCAGTGGTCTATCCCCACCGTCAAACAACAACCATTCACCAAGTTGAACGCTGGACTGCAGATGATGAGCGCCGCTACTTAGCCTTAGCTGACTAAAAAGTCATTTGAAAAGGGTTGACATGATTGTATTTTGTCATCACTTAAGACCAACAAAAGCGGTTTCAATCGAGAGAAGTTTAACGCTAGATTGGCCAATTACCTCGAGCTCGAGGGCATTACGTTAAAGTAATGACGTCCTTGATGAGTCCTGCCAAACTCAGGTGATAAACCGCAGTAAACCCTTGCACATCCCACGGAGATATCTTGTCTGTAAAACGACCTGCAAAAACATTTGTCGGCTTTGGCTTTGGTCCGATTCAAGTTGGGTTATTTGTTCACAAAGCCGTTCAATCTGGGGCATTTGAGCGCATTGTCATTGGCTACCGCCGAGCAGACGTTGTCCAGCAAGTTCGCGCTGCAGCAGGTCATATTGGCCTCAACATCGCTCACGCCGACCGCGTTGAACAAATGATCTTAGGACCCATCGAAATCTATAATATTTACGATGAAAACGAGCGCGACGAGTTTGTAAAAGCGTTAAGCCGGGCAGATGAGGTTGCCACAGCACTCTCGAGCGTGGCAGATTACACCTCCATTAACACCTCCGTAAGTTCCACAGGTACTAGTGTCGCGGCAATTTTTGCAGCCGCGTTTCGGCTGCGCGCAAAAACCACACCCAAACCTTTGATAATTTACACAGCCGAAAACCACAACCACGCTGCTGAGCAGTTACAAGAAGCCATTTGGAATAAACTACAAAGTACCGTTTCTGACGCCAAGCTAGCTAGCTTAGAAGGCACAACGGCGTTTCTCAATACGGTTATTGGCAAGATGTGTGGACTTATTGACACGCAGAATAATCCTCTTATGCAACTTACACCTATTACGCCAAATCGGTCACAGGCGTTTTTAGTTGAGGCATTTGATGAAATTTTAGTATCAGCTAGTCCGTTTGAGCGCGAGCTGGCGCTCATTGAAAAACCACAACTTTTACCCTTTGAAGAAGCCAAGTTGTACGGTCACAACGCAACGCACGCCTTAGCTGCGTATCTTGCGCAGGTGTTAGAAGTAGCTGATATGGCTGATTTGCGAGCCGTAGACGGACTTATGCAATGGTTATTCGACGCGTTTGTACAGGAGTCGGGTGCAGCTTTGATTTGTAAATACGAGGGTATTGATCCACTGTTTACGCCTCAAGGCTATGCCAGCTACGCTCGCGATTTACTAGTGCGCATGACAAATCCTGTACTACAAGACAGCAGTGCTCGAGTAGCCCGTGACCCCAAACGCAAACTTGGCTGGAATGACCGCCTCATAGGTACGCTGCGACTGGCGCTGAGTCAACAAGTAAATGGTCAACAGATAGATGCTGGGCGCTACGCATTTGGCTGTTGTGCTGCGTTAGATGTACTGGGTGAACCCTATGAGATGCTCGAGACGGTTTGGCAACCAGACTCACCAGAGAATGATGAAAAGCTAGCTGTACTTCATCTTATGGAGGTTGCATTGCAGCGCTATCAGCAGTGGCAAGCTGAAAACCGCCCAGCACTGGATATTTGGTGGCAAAAGGTAGCTTCATAGATAAGCTCATCAACAACAGGTGACACGTGTTTGCACGTCTTGCTCGCTAGGGTGTTGACAGGGTTCAAAAGCCATGCTACGTTAGTAAGCCGAGCCGCCAGAAGGTGAGGCTCTAGAAGCGCTGTCTGACTGCTATCATATTATTATCTAATCGGTTTTCTTGATGATGTCATGCATCTTAAAACTGAGGTGTGACTTCTTAAAACCGAAGTGTGACTTCTTAAAACCGAAGTGTGACTTCGACTGAAGGATGAGGATATGGATAGCTCGGTGTCAGTCTGTTGCACTATAAGGTGTTTTGATCTGCGATCTGTGCCACCCTAGCTCAATTGGTAGAGCACTCGACTTGTAATCGAAAGGTTGTCGGTTCAATTCCGATGGGTGGCTCCAAGCTCTTGATGTTATAGCAATGTTGTAACGATAGAGTCTGTTTATGGGTAAGTAGTTGCAAGACAACCGATGATTGTATGGGTAGGTGCCCGAGTGGTTAAAGGGGACGGACTGTAAATCCGTTGGCTATGCCTACGCTGGTTCAAATCCAGCCCTACCCACCATTTAATACGGTGTATCAGTTCAATACAGTGGGTCAGTTCGGTTGTTGAAACTTGTCTGCGGAAGTAGCTCAGTTGGTAGAGCGTCAGCTTCCCAAGCTGAATGTCG
>JBCCBI010000103.1:0-14320 GCA_039034155.1 Deinococcota bacterium
AGTGCCATCATCAGCAATGTCAATATCGCGGTGGAGATTGCCAATCATATGTCCTACAAAAGCAGCCTCGTTCATTGAGCGCGGCTTAATGACAAGCACATCTTCTGGGGCGGCTGTGACAACGTAAACAGTATGTCCAGCTTGATGTAACACTTGACCTACGTGGAGGGTTGTACCGGTGGGTAGCTCGAGCGCCAGTTCCATACCATCCTCTGCTACAAGGCGGCGGCGCACCCGCTGCCTGTCATAAGAGGTCATGGCAAGCTCAATCACCTTGTGTTGAGGGTTCACGTGAACATGTGGTAGGTGGTCAATACGTGTCATTAACTAAAACAAAAAGTAACGCTGCGCGAGCGGCAAGCTTGTAGCGGCTTCACTGGTGATGCGTTCACCGTCAATCGTTACCTCAAAGGTATCTGGATTTACGTCGATATTAGGGCGGACGGCGTTGAGTTTCATGTCTTGTTTGCGGATGGTTCGGGTGTTGCGAACTGCTACCGCCGTGCGGTTGAGGCGAGGGGAGAGGGTGTTTTGCTCGAGTGCTGCTCCAGATACAAAGTTCACGGCCAGACTATCCAGCACGCTGCCAAAACCTCCAAACATCATGCGGTAGTGGTTGGGTTCAGGCGTGGGAATTGAGGCGTTGGGGTCGCCCATGACCGCGCCCACAATCATGCCACCTTTCATAATCACATCTGGCTTAACCCCGAAAAAGGCTGGACTCCACAAGCACAAATCTGCTAGCTTGCCGACCTCAACGGAGCCGACATGGTCAGCGAGACCGTGGGCAAGCGCTGGGTTGATGGTGTACTTGGCGATATAGCGCTTGATGCGAGCATTGTCGTGCTCGCCATCGCCAGTGAGGGCACCGCGCTCGAGCTTCATCTTGTGAGCGGTTTGCCAGGTGCGCGAAATAACCTCACCAACACGCCCCATCGCCTGCGAGTCGGAAGCCATCATGCTGATAGCGCCAAGGTCGTGTAACACGTCTTCTGCGGCCATCGTTTCCGGGCGAATACGCGACTCGGCAAAGGCTACATCTTCAGGAATGCGCGGGCTTAAATGATGGCAGACCATGAGCATGTCGAGGTGTTCCTCGAGCGTGTTTACTGTATACGGCATAGTGGGGTTCGTGCTAGACGGCAAGACGTTATCTAACGCAATGGCTTTCAGAATATCCGGCGCGTGACCGCCACCTGCGCCCTCACTGTGATAGGTGTGAATGGTACGCCCGGCGAGGGCAGCGAGGGTGTTTTCGACGAAACCAGACTCATTAAGCGTATCGGTATGAATTGCTACTTGCACATCGTAATCATCTGCTACACGTAGAGCAGCATCAATGGTTGCGGGCGTAGTGCCCCAATCTTCGTGCAGTTTGAGGCCGATGGCTCCGGCTAAAACTTGTTCTTCCAGTGCAGCTGTGAGTGAGCTGTTACCTTTACCCAAAAGCCCAATATTAACGGGCAAGCCTTCACAAGCTTCTAACATCCGCTGAATGTTCCACGCGCCAGGGGTGCAGGTAGTGGCCTTGGTGCCTTCGGCTGGACCCGTCCCACCGCCCAGCATGGTAGTGATGCCACTGTAGAGGGCTTCATAGGCTTGTTGCGGCGCAATCCAATGAATGTGTGCGTCGACGCCGCCAGCAGTCACAATTTTGTTTTCAGCCGCTATGATTTCAGTCCCCGGGCCAATGGCGAGACCGTCCGTCACGCCAGCTTGCGTGTCGGGGTTGCCTGCTTTGCCGATGGCACAAATACGCCCGTCGCGCACGCCAATGTCTGCTTTGATGATGCCTGTGTAATCGACAATAATAGCGTTGGTTATCACTACGTCAGGTGTGCCGTCTGCCCTTGCCAGTTGGGACTGACCTTGTCCGTCCCGAATGACTTTGCCGCCGCCAAAGACAACTTCATCGCCGTAGACGGTGTAGTCGCGCTCCACTTCTAAAAAAAGCTCGGTGTCAGCTAGGCGGATACGGTCGCCGGTAGTTGGCCCGTATAGATTAGCGTAAGCATCTCTAGAAAGTTTCATAGGTAGCCTAATTCTTTGGCTTTAGTCATAGCTGTGTCGCGGTTTTCCTCGAGCGACCCCATAACTAACTTATTCATGCCATAAACATGCCCCGACCCGGCAAACGCAACCAACGTTACCTCGCGTCCTTCGCCGGGTTCAAAACGCAAGGCAGTGCCAGCAGGAACATCTAAATGAAATCCGTAAGCTTGCTCGCGGTCAAACTTGAGGGCTTTATTCACTTCAAAAAAGTGGGTATGAGACCCTACTTGAATGGGTCTATCGCCGCTGTTATCCACGCGCAAGGTGACCCGTGCGCGCCCAGCAGAAAGCTCAATCTCACCTGCTTGAATGATTGTTTCGCCAGGAATCATCACGGCCTCCCTGTTGATATTAATTCGGTTTGTCTCGGGTTATGTTTTGGTTGAGGTAGATGCATCTGCAGCATTAACGAATAGGCGTGTGGATGGTCACGAGTTTGGTGCCATCTGGAAAAGTACCCTCCACTTGAATCTCAGCAACCATTTCGGGCACACCTTCCATTACATCATCCCGACTTAAAATTTGGGTACCAAGCTGCATAAGCTCAGCGACACTTTTGCCGTCACGGATGAGCTCTAAAACATCTGCGGTGATGATGGCAATGGCTTCTGGGTAGTTGAGTTTTAAGCCTCGAGCTTGCCGCTTACGGGCGAGTTCGGCCGCAGTAAAGATGAGCAGTTTGTCTTTTTCACGTTCGGTGAGCCGCACGGTTACAGCCTTCGCGGGGTGCGTAGAAGGATGGACATAGCATTACCTTACCATGTGACGATGTAAGTCCATTCGATTTTTGAGGCTATTAAAAGGTATTTTATGCGTGCATAGCTATTCAATCAGCATTTTTGTCTGTATTTGGGTAACTTTATTCGTGGGAGACATATAAAAGTATCAGCTCGAGCAGCTAACAACTAAGGTGACGTCAATCAATGTGTTTTGAGGGTATTCAACTCAAATAATCCTGTACAGGACGTGTTTAAAGGGAGGATATATAACGATAGGCTAGTCACATCACACCACCATCAATAATAGCACAATTTCGTGAGGGATATCACGTTTTTGAATACTGACATGAATGACTGTAAGGCGTAAACTACAGCCATAGGAGGTAACACCATAAAGAAGGTTGATCGAAAGTTACTCCTCAACAAAAGCAGCTCTCAGACCCATTTTTAGGCTCAAGTGAGTATCCACTTAGAAGATAACGTGGAACCGACCGAGCACCCCGACTGAACAAAGTCAAGGCGAGAGAGTTGCTTTCCTTTTGGGCTTAGCGTGTACTATAGACAAACTACCGGTGCTGTTTTAGTGGAAACCACTAATGAACAGCACCGGTAGTGTTTTTAAGACGAGTTGGAGTTGTTTAAAGGCTTATGGCTCGTCTGGCCAGGGCCCAATGACACCAGTGGCAGCCCACTGCATAGTGAGTAGTTGCTCGAGGTTAGCAATTTCGCCGTCTGCTAAGACTTCGTTGCCTTGTCTATCCATCATAGGACCTGTAAATGGGTCAAAGGTAGGTTCAACTTGATCCATTTGCTCGAGGCGGGCAAACATGAGGTCATAAATAGAAATCTCACCGAACTCGGGGTGATCGCTGATCATGGTGCTTTGGAGTGCTTCGTCGAATACAGGGTTGACGATGACGTCGCTAGTAGCGCCTGCAGCAACGGCATCGGTATCCATTTTGTAGAAATAATCAACATCTGCCATGGTTTCAGGTGTATAGACGCCATCACGAACTTTTTGTAAGAAGTCAATATAGATGATTTCCCAGTTCACAATTTGCCCAGAAATCACGTGGTCAGGGGCAAACTGAAGCATGTCGGAGTAGTGACCAAAACTGCCATAGCCGCTTTCAGCTGCCACCTGAATCACGGTTGGTGTATCTTCAGTGAACGCAAATACATCTGCACCTTCGGCGATGAGCGCTTCAGTAGCTTCAGCGGCAGCAGCTGGGCTAAACCACTCGTAAATCCAGCGCACATCAACCTCAATGTCAGGGTTGGCTTCTTGCGCGCCGAGTGTAAACGCGTTGATGTGGCGCTTCACTTCAGGAATAGGGAACGCAGCAATGTAGCCAAGTTTATCCGTTTCGCTGAGTGCGCCTGCGAGTAGCCCGTTTAGGTAGTAAATCTGATAAAAATCTGCTGTGTAAGTTGCTACGTTAGGCGCGCGCTGGAAGCCCGTTGCGTGCGCGAAAATAACATCTGGATAGCGCTCAGCAGCGGCTAAGGTGCCGTCCATGTAACCAAAGCTGGTCGTAAAAATGACCTCGGCACCTTGGCGTACCAGTTGATCGATAAAACTTTCAACCTCAGCTTCGGCAACGGATTCAATGAAGATAGTCTCGAGCCACGGTAGTGCTTCCTCAGTAGCTTGCCGGCCTAAGTCGTGCGCGTAGGTCCAACCATAGTCACCCACAGGGCCCACGTAGATAAACCCAGCAGTGAGGGTATCGTCTTGACTGCTTGCAAACGACACCACGAGTGCAGTTACAAGCGCAAGAACCAAAAACTTAACTTTTTGCATGAAAACCTCCAAAATTGGCATTAACATGTGATTTTATACAAAAAGGTGGGGTGTTGCAAGCATATTGACAAATGATACGTTCATGAAGAAGTGGGTAATGGGTCTTCTGCTAATGGGCAATCATGTACATTCCAGTCGTATGTGCGAAAGGGGGAAGGGGAGAGAGGGAGATTTCATTGGGTGTGTGTATTACAGCATCACGGAACTGTTATATATTTTCGTCAGGAAACTAAAACAGCAGGTTAGTAGAGCTCAGAAATATCACCGCAAGCAATGACGAGGGCGGTGAGTTCGTGGCTTGCTTCGGGGAAATAGAAGGCAACGCTATGGTCACCAAAACTGAGTCCAACTAAATAAAACGCAGCATTTTGGAGGCTGAGTCGTTCCCAAAAGTTGGTGTCTTCGTCCTCGAGTATCTCCATAACAGCCTGCATAGGTTGGTGTACGACAACAGCGCCTTTGGCGTCAAACGTGACCTCGAGCCACGCTTGAGCTTCGGTCATGCTCCAACTTGGGTCAATCTCGTGTGAGAAGGTGATGAGGCTGTCCTCGAGCACCACGTGTAGCGTAAGTAGTGTTTCCTCAGCTGGCATGTAGGTCGGCTGCAAAGCAAGGTCATGGTAAGCGGTGCTTACAGCCATCATGTCTTCTTCTAGTTGCCCGCGATTAATCATCCAGCGCAGTGGAAAGCTGTCTATGTTGACCCAGTCGGGCTCGCCGAGGAGGTCAGCCTCAATCTCAGCACGCGATAAGCCGCAGATGGTTTGACCGTTGAGGGTGGCGGTGGTGAGCTCGAGCGTCGTAGTTTGTGCGTGTGAGAGGCTGCTTAGTCCAACAAGGCAAAGAGTGAAAACTACAGATGTGTAAAACGTTTTTAGATGGTTCACATATATTAGTGTAGAGGATTTAGGCTGAATATAACTGAGTAAGCTGGGTGAAGCTAAGATTATTCAAGTCCAACCGTGCCACGTGTATGGGGTAGCCAGGCAATAAGATCAAAGTGGCTGCTCTGATGGGTAATCCTAAAGGCATCAGGGTTAGTTTGGGCTGTAGTGCTATTGTAAAAGCTACCTAAAAAACGACGATACGGTGCTTTAGACGTCACAGAATAAATGCCTGCAGGTTGACCTAGAAAGTTGCATTCAACGTAGGTGCTATCTGGTGGTATGACGCGAAATGTAGTTATTGGACGACCTTGCTGATGCATATCTTTTGCCCTAAATTTACCTTCACCCAAAAGCATGCCTAAACTTAGATAAGCTTGACCGTAGTGATCTCGTAAAAACCACCCTGCGGAGCAGCAACCTGCAAAATCTGCATTCACAGCAACGTGTTCGTTGTGGGCCCAGTATACAGTGCCTTGCTGCGTTCCGACTGACTCTATAAGTGTTTGAGCCATGTAAGGTTCGCGCTTGGCAAGGCCGTCTTGATGTTGTTTATTGCAGTAGGTATCAAGGTAGCGGTAAATGTTAGTGGCAGTAGTTTTAAGAAACTGGGGTAGCTCGAGTTTGCCTAGCTCAGCCATTGTCTCAGAAGTTTCAATGTTGTCAAAATTGCCGTGTGCTAGCGTGTGTAAACAGTGCGAAAGATGTGGATGTTGACGCCGTAGATACTGACTAAGCTCGAGGGCACCAGCCTCAACCTGCTGTACATCGACACCCACAAAGCGTATCTTATGCGCGTTCTTCTGGGCTTGATTAAAGTCGTGTAGCCAGTGAATTAGGTCTAGAACTTCTCGTGTTTGCCAACACCAATACTGTTGCCTTTGAAGTGCCACACATGCGCTGCCTTGATCAAAACGAATGTAGGCATCAATTAACTTGGCGGGAATGAAACCACATTCAAAACAGATACAGCGAAGCCACCCCTGTTCAGCAAGAAACTGGATGATGCGGTGTTTTAGCTCAAAGGCTTCGTGTGTCCCATGAGTGGCTTCACCAAGACCAATAACACACGAGTTAACCAGGTGTACTTCGAAGGGTATGAAAAACTCGTCAGAATAGCTTATCTTCAGTTCCTTTTACTGCTCAAAGAGAATTTTACTTAGCTCGACCAAGGTTCACGTTCAGGTAGTTCCCATTCAAAATCAACTCTGCCTAAAGTCGCGAGTGCATCTGCAAGGGTTTGTGTAGATGCTTGGTGACGTTGCTGCAAAAGAGCATACTTTTGAACACTAAGGATTACAGCCACAGCTTGATTATGGTCTGTGATTGTGATGTCATCATGTTGGCTTTGCTGGAGGTATTTACGTACATCACGCTCAAATTCTGTGATGCTCAGTTTCACATAACCACCTACAATCTGGCTAAATTTTAAGGCAATTCTAGGGCAGATGTCTTGCTAACGCTCACCCCGCGCATACGGCACGCCCAGCGCGTCCGGCGCACGCAAACGGGTATTGCCCTTGCCAAGTGCCGTGAGCACAAGCGCCACAATAGTAAACACATACGGCATCAACTTGAGTAGTTCAGGTGAAAAAACACCCTGCAAGCGGAACGACAAATGAAAAAACGCGCCAAACAAAAACGCCGCACCAATCGCTCGAAGCGGGTCCCAAGAAGCAAAAATGGCTATAGCTAAGGCAATCCAGCCCATGCCCGAGGTAATCCCTTCTGACCACGATGGGCGGTACGCAAGCGACAAATAGCCACCTGCGATACCCGCCATGCTGCCTCCAAACGTCACTGCGCAATAGCGCACCAGCGTCACGCTAATGCCAGCGGTGTCAACTGCTTTAGGTGATTCACCTACACTACGCAAGGTCATGCCGAGGCGGGTGTAGTAGAGCACAAACCACAACAATATTGCCGTGAGCAGTCCCAAAAAAGTCAGCAGATATTGCCCTTCAAAAACAGCCTCACCTAAAATGGGAATGTTGCGCAAGATAGGCACGTTGATTTGTTCCATGGGGCGTGCCAGTGGGATGCCTTCCCAGTTGCGCCCGAGTAAGCCTGCAAGACCTGTTCCTAAAATGGTGAGTGCCAGCCCCGACACGTATTGATTAGCCGCAATGGTGATGGATACAAAGGCGTGAACTGAGGCAGCCAGCGCGCCCACGGCTGCTGCTGCCAATAGCCCTAACCACGGTGAGCCAGAACTATGTGCCGTGGCAAAACCGACAATCGCGCCAAGGAGCATCATGCCCTCTACACCAAGATTGACCACGCCCGAACGCTCAGCGTAAATCTCACCGAGGGCAGCTAGGAGCAGGGGTGTGCTGAATGCCAGCGCACGTGCTGTGGTGCTAATGAGCCAACTATCCAGTTCCATGTTCGCTCCTTACGGGTTGGGTTGAGGTAGGTGTTGTTGTAGACGGCATAGCTGTTGGTGGTGACGTCACCAATGTCTCATGTGAGGAAGCCTCAGCTTGTTTTTGATAGCGCAGTCGGTAGGTGATAAGCGGCTCGCTGCAAATAAGGAAAAACAAGATAAGCCCGCTGATGACATCAGTTATTTGAAAAGGCAAACGCAAGGTCACTTTGATGATGTCTCCGGCGGCAAATACAAAGCCCAAAAAAAGCGCACTGATGATAGTAGCAAGTGGATTGCCTCTCGCTAAAAGCGCCACAATAATGGCCGTGTAGCCGTAGCCCAAAGCAACATCGTAAGGACCCACGAGGCGGCCGTGAATGCCGGCAACCTCACCCACACCGGCCAGTCCAGCGGCACCACCCGCGATGCAGACCAGCACAAGTGTAGTCCGCAAAAAGTTGACACCACTGTAGCGAGCAGCTTCTGGGCTAGCACCCATCATGCGAATTTCAAAGCCTAGCTTGCTGCGGGCAAGTAAGACAGTTACCAAAATGGCAAGTAGCACGCCCAAAATAAGCGTTGGGTAGTGAAAGCGTGTGCCCACAACTGTGGGAAGCCGTGCTACACGCTCAAAGCGGTCGGTGTAGGCAAACCCGCGCATACTCTCACCTTTCCACGGACCGTTGATGAGCCACTGGACAATATAGAACGCAATGTAGTTCATCATAAGCGTGGTGATGATTTCGTTGACGCCAAGTTTGACCTTGAGTAGCGCGGGCAGTAACCCCCAAAGTGCGCCAGCTAAGCCTCCTGCTAAGAACATGACGGGGATAAGTAGAGGCGCTGGTAGCGGGACAAACAGGGCAACGCCAGATGCCGCCACTGCTCCGGCAAGTAGTTGCCCCTCCGCGCCAATGTTCCAAAACTTAGCGCGAAAAGCAAGCACCAAACCCACGCCGCAGAGTAGTAGTGGAATCATCCGCCGGAGGACTTCAGAAAAGCTGCGAAAATCTGCAAACAACGCACTCAAAATCATCCTGTAAGCTGTGAGTGGCGGGGTGCCATACGCCCAAAAGATAAGTCCGGTAACGACGAGTGCAGCAGACACGGCAAGGAGTAAAGTACCGACCACCAGCCAACCAGAAACGTTGTCGCGTTTTTCGATACGCCAGCGGGAAGTAGCTTCTACTTGACTCATGCGGCAACTCCGTTTGGCTGTTTAATACCCTGTGTACGCCCAGCCATAAGTAAGCCGAGGCTTTCACGGTTGGCACTAGCAGCACTCACGATGTCCATCAACCTGCCTGCAAACAACACCGCGATACGGTCACAGAGGTGAAATAGTTCGTCGAGGTCTTCGGATACAAGCAAAATTCCAGCGCTGCGCTCGCGTTGGTCAAGTAACCGCTCGTGCGTGAGTTGGGCGGCACTTACATCCAGCCCATAGGTTGGATGAGCTGCCACAATGACTTTAGGCTGCCCCGAAAGTTCGCGAGCGAGAATAAGCTTTTGCACGTTGCCACCAGATAGTAAACGGGTAGGGGTTCGCTGTGAAGGCGTGGACACATCGTAATCATCAATTGATGCTTTGGCGAAGGTATCAACCTCGGTGTGTTTGAGCCATTGACCTTGGGAAAAAGGTGAGTAGCGGTATTGCCTGAGGATAAGGTTTTCTTCAACCGCAAAGTCTGGCACAACACCCGTGTGGTTGCGGTCTTCGGGGATGTGGGCGATGCCAGCCTCAAATAGGTCTCTGGCACTTTGTTGTTGAACGGGGACGCCCTCGAGCAATACCTTGCCACTGCGCGCGTGAACAAGCCCAGTAAGCACTTGCGTAAGTTCACTTTGCCCATTACCAGCTACCCCCGCCACACCCAAAATCTCACCTTTGTGGAGCTTGAACGAGATGTCTTTGAGCGCGAGCACGTTGCGGTTGCCCATCACGCTGACATTGTCTAACTCGAGCACCACCTCAGCTTGCTCGAGCTCACGTGCATCTTTGGGTGCTACATGTGCTTCGTGCACAGTGCGCCCCATCATCAAGTTGGCAAGTTCACTAGGATTGGTGTCTGTCTTCGCTTTGTGTCCTACCACGGCACCTTTACGCAATACAGTGATGGTGTCGGCAATGTCCATCACTTCGTCGAGTTTGTGGGAAATAAAAATGATAGATTTGTGCTCGAGCTGCATCTGCCGAACTACCTTAAACAGCTTATCTGCTTCTTGCGGCGTGAGCACGCTAGTAGGTTCATCCAAAATTAGCAAATCTGCCCCGCGTACCAGTGCCTTAAGAATCTCCACTCGCTGCTGCTCACCTGCTGAAAGTTGCCAAATGTTAGCGTCTGGATCGACATCTAACTCATAGTGCGCGGCTAACTCACGAATCTGCCCGCGCAGTTTACGAGTGGGAAAGAAAAGCGGCGTACTCGGTAAACCCAAGGCGATGTTTTCCACCACACTGTGGCGGCGCGCCAGCGTAAAGTGTTGCGCCACCAGCCCAATGCCCGCGTTCATGGCGTCCCGTGGTGATTTAAAGTGGGCATGTTGCCCAGATACCAACATCTCGCCGTCGTCAGGTGCGTAAAGCCCGTAGAGAATGTTCATGAGCGTTGTTTTGCCAGCGCCGTTTTCACCGAGTAGTGCGTGGACTTCCCCAGGCATAACCTGTAAGTTTACTTGGTCATTAGCCAATACGCCTGGAAAGCGTTTGCTAATCGCGCGCATCTCGAGCCGAGGTTGTAACCTCAAAGCCTCAGAAGGTTTTGGGGGAGATGTTGCTGTATGTTCTGGCGAGGTTGCCTCTTGCATCATGTTTCACTATACCGATAGGATGGATGAGCTTGCAATGGTTACTACATGATGGTTAACGGGATGGGTCAAGACCGTGCTTCAAATACTCTTAAACAATACTATGCTGTTGTTTTGAATTCATCAAGTTGCTGTGAGAGACCTTGTTAAGGATATTCTTGAAGGTCGCAGGTATTATTCGCCTCATCAATTACTAAAATGATCCCGTCAACAAAATTATCTTTTGACGAGATTTAACCAGGTATCTATCGTACAGGTTGTGATGTGTACAATTTAGCTTGGATTGTAAAGAATTACAGGTTTGAGGGTGTATTTTACTAAAACTAAAAGGAGATGATGAGATGACACGTCTTCATGATGCGGTGCTCGAGCGTGAATGGTTGCCGGTGGCAAGTTCCGAGGAAATTAATGGCACCCCTAAACAAGTTCTTGTGTTAGGTGAACAAGTTGCCTTGTTCCGGCTCGACGGGCAAGTCCATGCGTTTCGAGATTTGTGTATTCACCGAGGGACGGCGCTGTCACTGGGACGAGTTGAGGAAGGCACGTTGGTCTGCCCCTATCACGGCTGGCGCTACGACATGAGCGGGCAGTGTGTGCGTATTCCGGCGCAACCCCCTGAACAGTCGATTCCTACCAAAGCCAAAGCCACGGTCTATGCCGCTGCTGAAGCTTACGGCCTCGTCTGGGTGAATTTATCTGGTGAACATATGTCTGGTGAAGGTGCTAGCCCACTTGCACCCTTTCCAGAAGCGGGCGACGCTAGCTTTCACAGCATTCTTTGTGGTCCCTACGAAGTAGATGCAGAAGCCCCGAGAGTCATTGAAAACTTTTTAGATGTGTCGCACCTCATGTGGGTGCATGAAGGGTTGCTGGGTGAACCGTCTCACGCAGAAATTCCCGACTATCATGTGCACGACCGGAATGCTTGTTTGGAAACTGATCCCATTGACATCTTGCAACCTGACCCGGATGGACGCGGCAAGGTGGTGACTAACCGCTATGTGTACAGCATTTTGCGGCCGATGTGTGTACGCTTTCGCAAGACTGATCCAGATACAAGTGAAGTTTTTTCGATGCTCCTAGCTACCTTACCGGTGAGTGAGCGGCGCACTAAAGCGTTTATTGTGCTGTCCAGAAACTACGGGTTTGATCTAGTTGATAACCAGTTTAGGCAGTTTCAAGACAAAGTTTTTAGTCAAGACGAGAGCATTCTTCTCAGCCAGCGGCCAGAAGAATTGCCACTAGATTTACAAGTTGAGTTGCACTTAAAGTCGGACCGTTTGGCGATTGCGTACCGGCAGTACCTCGAGCAGACGGGGGTTACTATCGGCGTCGCTTAGTGTTCCTACAAGATTAACTTGTCCGAATATTAAGATCAATCACTGAGGCACGCCGGGGTAAACGAAGCGCGCTGATGACTTGCTGGGCGACATCCTCGGGTTGGATAAGAGGCTCTGGGTCGTAGCTTTTGCCTTCTTGTTCGTAGACGTGTTGCTGCATGGGGGTAGCAGTTCGGCCTGGGTAGACACTTAACACGCGCACGCTATCTAGCTCAGCACGTAAACTATCTGCCAAAGCTTTGAGGGCAAACTTGCTCATGGCATACTGTCCCCAACCCGCGTTAGCCCTCAAGCCCGCGCCAGAGTTGATGAAGACGATGTGTCCCGAGCTTGCCTCGAGCTGATCTAGTAGTCCCTTAGTTAACAAATAGGGCGTGCGAACATTAACGGTGTAGTGCCAGTCGAGAGTGTCGATGCTCGAGTCAGCCAGCTTGCCAAGTTCAACCACGCCTGCGCTGTGAATCAAAATGTCAATGGCTGCGTCATGTTGGGCATGACAAAAAGCTGTTACTTCAGCATCATCGGTTAGGTCAAATGCATGAACTTGTATGGTGATGGCATGGTTCACATCTGTTTGAATGCGTTCGCGGACGTGCTCTAGTTTGCTGCTGTCACGTCCTAGTAAATGTAAGTGAACACCTTCATGTGCAAGTGCAGTGGCTAGGGCTGTGCCGATGCCGCTACTTGCCCCAGTAATAACGGCGTGTGTATCAGTAAGGTTCATATACGCCACTGTAGCCTGTTGATAAGCGAAACATTCGTAAGCTTCACTAAGAGGTTGCCGTCACCAGCAGCTATCTCAAGATAGGGTTAATCTCGAATACTTGCAAACTGTCTTGATCTACAAGCTAGCATCACATGTAGAACTTAAACAAACGTTGTCACAGCAAGGAATCACTGGATGAGCTGCTTGTGGAGCAGGTGATGTTGGGTGTAGTGGCTTAGCGAGTTGCCTGACCTCAACGTGGGTGACATAGGCTGCGGTGTAACTTGCGCCCAGTGTTTTGAGGACAGAAACGCGGTGGTGTCCGTCTTCAACATAGTACTTGCCGTTAACCTCGAGCAGTTCTAGAGGCGGCACACCCCGATCACTGGTGACTGCGATGCGTACCCGCGCCCAGCGTTCTTCGTCGTGGGCATGGCGAGGTAGGAACTGTGCGGTGTATTCATTTGCCCGACCCACACTGCCGATGATGTCAGCTAAGCGGACGTCAACAAGCTGCCGACTGCTTTTGCGTACGCTGACGCCCTTCGTATAAACCTCATCAAATGGGTGAAGATGTGAAGGGGTGTTGCGGAGACGCTCGAGCCAGCTACGCCACATTGCGCGACGACGTAAGCCTTGAAACTCGTTACGTGCTAATGCAAATGCTAATTGGGTGTCCTCTGTTAAGTTGTGCATGGTGTCCTTCCTTATATATATGAGCTATGACGCAAACATCTTTGAAGGTTGAAGTCAGTGTTACTGAAACGATTCAGATAAAAATCAATTTGATTATAGGAGGGTGTGCTGAAGTTGTCAAGTGCTTCAGCACACCTAAAGACGGGTGTTGCATTACGGCGTTGGGTAAGGTTGCTGCTAGCAAGGGCAAGAACTGTTACGAACACTGCGCGTAATAAATTGAGTTTGGTTTTATTGCTTCAACATATGTTGAATGCTACTGACAGACAACCTGTCCACTTAAATTAAGTAGTGCGCCGTTAGTGTCAACTAAAAGTGCCGAGATGGAGACAGTGTTGCTATGAATATCGAAAATACCTTCTTGTCCTTGGAATGTACGGACTGTTTGACCGTTAGTATCAAAGAGTGAAAGCTCTAAATTGGCTTGTGGCCAACCTAAGGTGTAGTAGGCGTCGGTCATGGCTGATGCAGTTGTAAGACTGAGCTTCATTGGGAGCGTTGTGCCACCGTAAGCATCTACGGTGTCGCTAATCGTAATATCAGTACCCTCACATGTTGCATTTACTGGGACAAGACCAACTAAACTACCGCTCAAAAGCAGCTCTGATTCGGGTGTGTAGCTCGTTGCTGCTGCTGTACCAAGCACAGGCAAATTGCTGAGCGACCACAGCAACCCTGCTATAAGGAGTGCAAAGATGATGCGTGTAGGATACCTTTGGCCACCTTGATCAGGCGCGCCAGTAAGCTTGTTCACGTGACGTGGAAAACTTGGTGTGATGTAAGAACTTAGATAGTGACTGAGGCTACTATATTTCTCGAGCATGAGTATCACCTTTCTGAAGGCAGCCTGTTAGGGTGCTTCAATATGTTGCTGAAAATGTCGATGATTGATTTAAGTTGGGGTTGGCGGGTGTGGGCTGATATAAAGTCATGTCTTCCGGAC